>NZ_QJRK01000019.1:4529-68776 GCF_003205245.1 Pseudomonas sp. MB-090624
CAGGCCGGCACAGCCATCCACAACACACCAGGCATAAAAAAGCCCGGCCATCAAGGCCGGGCAGGTACACCCAAAGGAGCAAAAACAGGTGTCAGGGTTGGGAATTCGATAACGTTCAGGCCACCGCCGCCAGTTTGGCCTTGGCCTGGTTGAGGCCCTTTTCGTGGAACTCGCCGCTCATGTTCAGGCCCTCGGCATGGATGAAGTCGACATCGTGAATACCGATGAAGGCCATCACCTGCCGCAGATACGGTTCCTGGTGGTCGCTGCTGGCACCGGCATGGATGCCGCCACGGGCGGTCAGGACAATGGCGCGCTTGCCGGTCAGCAGGCCTTGCGGGCCAGTCGGGGTGTACTTGAAGGTGATGCCGGCACGCAGCACGTGGTCCAGCCAGGCCTTCAGGGTGCTGGGGATGGTGAAGTTGTACATGGGGGAAGCCATTACCAGCACATCGGCCGCCAGCAATTCGTCGGTCAGTTCGTTGGAGCGGGCCAGGGCCTCCAGCTCGGCAGCGCTGCGCTGCGCTTCGGGCTTCATCCAGCCGCCCAGCAGGTTGGCATCCAGGTGCGGCACCGGGTTCAGCGCCAGGTCGCGCAGCGTGATCTGATCGGCCGGGTGGGCAGCTTGCCAGTGCGCAATGAAGTCCTGGGTCAGCTGGCGGGAAACGGAATCCTGCTGGCGGGCGCTGCTTTCGATGATCAGTACGTGGGCCATGAGCGGTGCCTCCATCGGCAAAAGGGTTGCGATTCGATGGAGGTGAGATTAAGGCTTGACCTATCGATAAAAAAGCGTAAAAAGTGGGTTCAACCTATCGATTAATCAGTTTATTTCGCACTACATTGCACGGCGATGCGCAGCTTGATGATCTGCCGGTTGAATTTGGCCGTGACGTCGGCGCTTTTCCCGGCCGCTACGTTCACCCGGCGCACCCGTGGCGCCTCCGGGCCATTACGGAAGGTCACCTTACAGACCGCCGCGACCTGCCCATAGTTGTTCAGGGTAATGGCGCCGATGTCGTAGGCGGTGTCGTAGGCGGTGTAGTCGAGCTTGACCCCGTCCAGGTGCTTGTCCACATCGATGGGATAAGCCATGGCCCCGAGGGGCAGGCACATCAATATTGCCGCACAACATTTCTTCATGGCCGCTCTCCTTGCAAAGAGCGCAGCTTAGGACAACAGGAGCGAAAGATGAAAGCGCCGCGCGTAACCCTTGACCAGTGGCGGACCCTGCAAGCAGTGGTCGACCATGGCGGGTTTGCCCAGGCCGCGGAGGCCCTGCACCGCTCGCAATCTTCGGTCAGCTACACCGTGGCCCGCATGCAGGAACAACTGGGCGTGCCCTTGTTGCGCATCGACGGCCGCAAGGCGGTGCTGACCGAAGCCGGCAGTGTGCTGCTGCGCCGCTCGCGCCACCTGGTCAAGCAGGCCAGCCAGCTCGAGGACCTGGCCCACCACATGGAGCAGGGCTGGGAGGCCGAAGTACGCCTGGTGGTCGACGCCGCCTACCCCAGCGCCCGGCTGGTCCGCGCGCTGGCCGCCTTCATGCCGCAAAGCCGTGGCTGCCGCGTGCGCCTGCGTGAAGAAGTGCTGTCGGGCGTGGAAGAAGTGATGCACGAAGGCATCGCCGACCTGGCCATCAGCAGCTACAGCATCGGCGGCTACCTGGGCGCCGAGCTGAGTGCCGTGGAGTTCGTTGCCGTTGCCCACCCCGAACACAGCTTGCACCGCCTGGGCCGTGAACTGACCTTCCAGGACCTGGAAAGCCAGCTGCAAGTGGTGATCCGCGACTCTGGCCGGGCCCAGCCACGCGACGTTGGCTGGCTGGGTGCCGAACAGCGCTGGACCGTCGGTAGCCTGGGCACCGCCGCCACCTTCGTCAGCAGCGGCCTGGGCTTTGCCTGGCTGCCCCGGCACATGATCGAGCGCGAGCTGCGCGAAGGCGTACTCAAGCCATTGCCGCTGGACCAGGGTGGCAGCCGCCACCCACTGTTCTACCTTTATTCAAGCAAGGAAAAGACCCTGGGCCCGGCCACGCAGATTCTCATCGACTTGCTGCGCAACTTCGACACTGCGCCGCTGGACGTGCCCTTCGCAGCCCCCCCACAAGCTTGAAAGGACCGCGCCCATGGCCTACTTCGAACACGAAGGATGCACGCTGCATTATCAGGAATACGGCCAAGGCCAACCCCTGGTGTTGTTGCATGGGCTGGGCTCCAGCAGCCAGGACTGGGAGCTTCAGGTGCCCGTGCTCAGCCAGCACTACCGGGTGATCCTCATGGACATCCGTGGCCACGGCCGCTCCGACAAGCCACAGGACGGCTACCACATTGCAACCTTCAGTGCCGACCTGCTGGCCCTGCTCGAACACCTGCACACCGGGCCGGTGCACTTCGTGGGCCTGTCGATGGGCGGCATGGTCGGCTTCCAGTTTGCCGTCGACCACCCTCAGTGGCTGCGCAGCCTGTGCATCGTCAACAGTGCCCCCGAGGTCAAGCGCCGCAGCCGCAGTGACTGGTTATGGTGGCTCAAGCGCTGGGGCCTGGCACGCGTCCTGAGTGTCGAAACCGTGGGCAAAGGCCTGGCCGAACGGCTGTTCCCCAAACCCGAGCAGGCCGCGCTGCGGCAGAAAATGGCCCAGCGCTGGGCGCGCAACGACAAGCGCGCCTACCTCAAAAGCTTCGATGCCATCGTCGACTGGGGCGTGCAGGAACGCATCGGCCAGATCCAGTGTCCTACCCTGGTGATTGCCGCCGACCACGATTACACGCCGATACACCTGAAACAACGCTACGTCGCCCTGATCCCCAACGCCAGGCTGGTCGTCGTCGACGATTCCCGGCACGCTACACCCCTCGATCAACCCGAGGTCTTCAACCAGACCCTGCTGCAGTTCCTCGCAGCCGCTTCCACCCCTCAAGGATCTTTGAGCCCATGCTGAAAAAACTCCTGCTCACCGCCTGCTCACTCGCCTTCGCCACCAGCGTCATGGCCTCCGACAAGACCCCGCACGTGCTGCTGGACACCAGCTTCGGCCAGGTCGAAATCGAGCTGAACGCCGAGAAGGCACCGGTCAGCACGAAGAACTTCCTGCAGTACGTCGACAGCGGCTTCTACAACAACACCATTTTCCACCGGGTAATCCCCGGCTTCATGGTCCAGGGTGGCGGCTTTACCGAGCAGATGGTGCAGAAAGACACCAAGGACCCGATCAAGAACGAAGCCAGCAATGGCTTGCAGAACACCCGCGGCACCCTGTCGATGGCACGCACCTCCAACCCCAACTCGGCTACCAGCCAGTTCTTCATCAATGTCGCTGACAACGATTTCCTCAACCCGGGCCGCGATGCCGGTTACGCCGTGTTCGGCAAGGTAACCAAAGGCATGGAGGTGGTCGACCAGATCGTCAACTCGCCCACTACCGTGAAGAAAGGCATGCGCGATGTGCCGGCTGACCCGGTGTTCATCAAGTCGGCCAAACGTATCGACTGACCGCAGGCTGCACAGGGACGTGCAACCGCCTGAAGGCAGGCTGGAACAGGAGTGTCGCTACCCATGCTGTACCGTCGTTTCGAGCAACTGATCGACATCTTCCGCGAAGCACCCAGCGAGTCGCCGCCGAGCACCGTGTGGGCGTTCTACCTGTATTACCTGCGCCAGGTCTGGCCCAGCTTCCTGGCGCTGCTGGTGGTCGGCCTGTTCGCCTCGCTGATCGAGGTAGCGATGTTCAGCTACCTCAGCCGCATCATCGACCTGGCCCAGGGCACACCCAACGTCAATTTCTTCAGTGAGCACAAGGGTGAGCTGGCCTGGATGCTGGTCGTGATCCTGCTGCTGCGGCCGCTGTTCTTCGGCCTGCACGACCTGCTGGTGCACCAGACCATCAACCCCGGCATGACCAGCCTGATCCGCTGGCAAAACCACAGCTACGTGCTCAAGCAGAGCCTGAACTTCTTCCAGAGCGACTTTGCCGGGCGCATTGCCCAACGCATCATGCAAACCGGCAACTCGCTGCGTGATTCCGCCGTGCAGGCGGTGGACGCGCTGTGGCATGTGCTGATCTACGCCGTTACCTCGCTGGTGCTGTTCGCCGAGGCCGACTGGCGCCTGATGCTGCCACTGCTGCTGTGGATCGTCGGCTACATCGGCGCGCTGTGCTACTTCGTACCCCGGGTGAAAGAGCGCTCGGTGATCTCATCCGACGCCCGCTCCAAACTGATGGGGCGTATCGTGGACGGCTATACCAACATCGCCACGTTGAAGCTGTTCGCCCACACCGATCACGAGCAGCAGTACGCGCGCGAAGCGATCCGCGAACAGACCGAGAAAACCCAACTGGCCTCGCGGGTGGTTACCAGCATGGACGTGGTCATCACCACCCTCAACGGCCTGCTGGTGGTCAGCACCACCGGCCTGGCGCTGTGGCTGTGGAGCCAATCGCTGATAACCGTCGGCGCCATTGCCCTGGCCACGGGCCTGGTGATCCGCATCGTCAACATGTCCGGCTGGATCATGTGGGTGGTCAACGGCATCTTCGAAAACATCGGCATGGTCCAGGATGGCCTGCAGACCATCGCCCAGCCTGTCACCGTCACCGACCGGCCCAACGCCCCGGCCCTGAAAGTCAGCCGTGGCGCTGTACGTTTCGACAATGTCGACTTTCATTACGGCAAGGCCAGCAACGTGATCGAAGGCCTGAACCTGGACATCCGCCCCGGCGAGAAAATCGGCTTGATCGGCCCTTCCGGGGCTGGCAAGTCGACCCTGGTCAACCTGCTGCTACGGCTGTACGACGTGCAGGGCGGGCGCATCCTGATCGACGGCCAGGACATTGCCGAAGTCAGCCAGGCCAGCCTGCGCGCGCAGATCGGCATGATCACCCAGGACACCTCGTTGCTGCACCGTTCCATCCGCGACAACCTGCTGTACGGCCGCCCCGGCGCCAGCGACGCCGAACTTCAGGAAGCCGTGCACCGGGCCCGCGCCGACGAGTTCGTCCCACAGCTCTCGGATGCCCAGGGCCGCAGCGGTTTCGATGCCCATGTGGGCGAACGCGGGGTCAAGTTGTCGGGCGGCCAGCGCCAGCGTATCGCGATTGCCCGGGTACTGCTGAAGAATGCGCCGATCCTGATCATGGACGAAGCCACGTCGGCGCTGGACTCAGAGGTCGAGGCAGCAATCCAGGAAAGCCTGGAGACGCTGATGCAGGGCAAGACGGTGATCGCCATTGCCCACCGGCTTTCCACCATTGCCCGGATGGACCGGCTGGTGGTGCTGGACAAAGGGCGCATTGTCGAACTTGGCAGCCACAGTGAACTGCTGCAACAGCAGGGGCTGTATGCCCGGTTGTGGCACCACCAGACCGGGGGGTTTGTCGGGGTTGACTGACGCCTGTAATGGCCCTATCGCTGGCAAGCCAGCTCCCACAGGTACCTACAGATTTCAAGGTGTGGGGTGATCCTGTGGGAGATTCTATGGTTTCTGGCAAGGGTAGCCGGAGCATCTTCAGCGCCTGTGAGATCGAGCGCCGCCCGCGCGGCGCAATCGCGGGCGGCGCTCGCTCTAACAGGCGCTGCCATACCTTGTGGCAAACACCTGTCAGCCCTGAGGCGATCTCTGTGGGAGCTGGCTTGCCAGCGATAGGGCCATTACAAGCAATACAAGTCTCTCAGTCACGGCGGTAAGGCAACATCCCCCGCGCCTCCTCGGCATAACCCTTCACCCCTTCCCGCTCCTGCACCAGAAAATCCTCCACCGCCCGCCGCAACCCAGGGTGCAGCAGGTAATGCCACGACCGCGTCAGCACCGGCTCAAACCCGCGAATCAGCTTGTGTTCACCTTGCGCACCGGCATCGAAGCGCTGCAAACCTTCGGCAATGGCGAAGTCCATGCCCTGGTAGAAACAGGTTTCGAAATGCAGCCGGTCGAATTCGTCCAGGCAGCCCCAATAGCGGCCAAACAAGCTATCACCCCCCACCAGGCTCAAGGCCATGGCCACATCCCGCCCGCCCTGGCGGGCCATCACTACCCGTAGCGCCTCGGGCATGCGCTCGGCAAGCAGGCTGAAGAACGCACGGGTCAGGTAGGGCGCACGGCGCCGTACGGCATAGGTGTTGGCGTAGCAGCGGAACACGAAGTCCCATTGCGCCTCGTCCAGTTCATTGCCCCGGTACCACCGAAAATCGATGCCCTGCCCCGCCACCTGCTCGCGCTCCTTGCGCATCTGCTTACGCTTGCGCGAGCTGAGGCTGTCGAGAAAGTCCTGAAAATCGCGGTAGCCGCGGTTTTGCCAGTGAAACTGGCAGCCCAGGCGCTCCAGCCAGCCCGGCAGGCCGGCCAACTGCTGGTCCAGCGCCGCATCGGTGAAATTGATGTGGGCACCCGACAGCCCGCCCTTGCCCAGGTACTCAGGTAACGCCTGCAGCAACAGCAGCCCATCGGCCGGGTCGTCGGCCAGCAAACGCGGGCCGCTGACCGGGCTGAACGGGACCGCCCCCAGCAACTTGGGGTAATAGGCAATGCCGGCCCGCTCACAGGCATCGGCCCAACCGTGGTCGAACACGTACTCGCCAAACGAATGCCACTTGCGGTAGGCCGGCAACAGCGCCCGCACCTGCCCGTCACGCTCCAGCACCAGGTGCTCGGCAGCCCAGCCCGTCTGAGGAGCAACGCTGGCGCTGTCCTCCATGGCGCTGAGAAAGCCGTGGCGCAGGAAGGGTTGGCCGGCAGGCACCAGGGCATCCCAGGTGGCCGCCGGAAGATCACGCAAATGGGCAAGGCTGTACAGGCTGGTCACGGTTTTGGCTCGCAGTCGGGAGGCGTTCAGTATCCCCAACCCAGGCGCGTCACTCAAATGATGAACGTCAGGCTGCCCCTTTTCTTCTCACTTACTTAACAACAGTGCCACTAATCAGACATTAATCTGTCACCGCCCCTCGCAATACTTGCGCCTGTTTTCCGGAACACCAGAACCTGTCTATTCAGGCCCTTTCCGGAAACATGCCAACACAGGGGCAGGCGCTTGAGCCTCCCCCATTTTTTTCAGTAGGGAGAACCTTATGCGTCTTGTTTCTACACTTACCGGAATGAGCCTCACCGGCATGATGCTGGCCCTGAGCGCCCCGGCCAGTGCTGCTGTCGACGCCAAGCTGCTCGAAATGCTGCGCGCCAACGGCTCGATCAACCAGGCGCAGTACAATGAACTGCAAGGCGATCTGGCAAAAGAAACCAAGGAAAAGGCCGACCAGAAAGCTCAGTCCGAACGTATGAGCTCCTTTGAACAAAAAGTGGCATGGGCCGCCAAGACCCAGATCAAGGGCGATGTGCGCCTGCGTTACGAAGACGTCAACGTCGACAACCCGATCTCCCGCAGTGGCAACCAGGACCGTGAGCGCGTACGTGCCCGTGTCGGCTTCTACAGCGAGATCAACCCGCAAGTCGACGCCGGCGTGCGTGTGGCCACCGGCAGCAGCGCCGATGCCCGCTCGACCAACCAGAGCCTGGACAACTACTTCGAGAAGAAATCGCTGTGGGTCGACCTGGCCTACCTCGACTGGCACCCGACTGCCGTGCCCAACCTGCACCTGATCGGCGGCAAGATGAACCAGCCGTGGGTCAGCATGGGCGACATCATCTGGGACAGCGACATCAACCCGGAAGGTGTGGCAGCTAGCTACAAGATGAACGTTGGCCCGGCTGAAGTCTTCGGCAGCCTTGGTCACTACAACCTGAAAGACAACGTCGATGGCGACGGCGTGCAGTTCAAGCATGACGCGCAGCTGTACGCAGGCCAGCTGGGCACCAGGTTCAACGCAGCCGACACCGTCAAGGTGACCGTGGGCGGCAGCATCTACGGCTACGACAACGACAAGGCTTCGGCCGCCCTGGCCTCGCTGGGCAACACCACCAACGAGTTCAACCTGGTGGAAGGCTTCGGTCAGGTCGACTTCACCGGCTTTGCCATACCGCTGTCTGCCTACGGCCAGTTCGTCAAGAATACCGAAAGCACCGACGGCAAGGATAAAGCCTGGCTGGCCGGTCTGAAGAGCAAGATCGGCGCCTGGAGCCTGGACTACAACTACCGCGACGTGCAGCGTAACGGTGTGGTCAGCCTGTTCACCGACTCTGACTTCGGCGCCGGCTTCACAGGTTCGCGTGGCCACAAGTTCAAGGTCGGTTATGAAATCGACAAGAACTTCGGCGTAGGTGCAACCTACCTGATGGCCAAGACCGACTACTCCAACCTGCCCAACAGCAATGCGGACGTGGATACCCTGCAGTTGGACCTGGAAGCCAAGTTCTAAACACGCAACAGCGGGGAATGCCGACCCCATCCGGCGTTTCCCGCTCTTTTTTGCCTGTGAAATAGCTGGGGCTGCTTTGCAGCCCATCGCGACACAAGGCCGCTCCTACAGGGGAATGCGCCCTTTGCAGGTACGCGATTTGCTGTAGGAGCGGCCTTGTGTCGCGATGGGCCGCAAAGCGGCCCCGGCTATCTCGGATCAGACCAGGTGATCAGCGCTTGCGCAGGATCACACTGCCAATCGAATACCCCGCACCGAACGAGCTCAACACCCCCAAGGCGCCCTTGGCCAGGTCATCCTGGTACAGGTGGAAGGCAATGACGGAGCCTGCCGAGCTGGTATTGGCGTAACGGTCCAGAATCACCGGGGCGTCTTCCTCGGCCACTTCTCGCCCCAGCAGCTTCTTGACGATCAGGTGGTTCATGCTGAGGTTGGCCTGGTGCAACCAGAAGCGCTTCACATCGCTTGGGTTCAGGCCGTTTTCCTGCAGGTGCTCACCGATCAGTTCGGCCACTTTCGGGCACACCTCGCGGAACACCTTGCGGCCTTCCTGGATGAACAGCTTGTCCGCAGCGCCCTGCCCCTCTTCCGCCGCACGGTTGAGGAAGCCGAAATTGTTGCGGATATTGTTGGAGAATTCGGTCCACAGCTTGCTGCTGACGATATCGAACTGGTGCGCCGAGCTGGCCTTGTCGGCGCGCTCGAGCACCACTGCGGTGGCCGCATCTCCGAAGATGAAGTGACTGTCGCGGTCACGGAAGTTCAAGTGCCCGGTGCACACCTCGGGGTTGACCATCAGTACTGCACGCGCCTGGCCCAGGGCCACGCTGTTGGCTGCGGTCTGGATGCCGAACGTGGCCGAGGAACAGGCTACGTTCATGTCGAAGGCAAAGCCCTGAATGCCCAGCGCCTGCTGCACTTCGATGGCAATGGCCGGGTACGGGCGCTGCAGGTTGGAGCAGGCGACGATCACGCCGTCGATATCGGCAGCCGTGCGGCCCGCACGCTGCAAGGCCTGGTGAGCCGCGGCCACGGCCATTTCGCAAAGCACCGAGGGTTCGTCGTTGGAACGCTCCGGCAGGCGCGGCTTCATGCGCTGGGGGTCGAGGATGCCGGCCTTGTCCATGACGAAGCGGCTCTTGATGCCCGAGGCCTTTTCGATGAACGCGGCATCCGACAAGGGCGCCGCTTCGACTTCGCCACGCTCGATGGCGGCGGCGTTGTCCTGGTTGAACTGCTGGGACCAGGCGTTGAAGGAGGCCACCAGTTCTTCGTTGGAAATACTCTGGGCCGGGGTGTACAGGCCGGTGCCGCTGATCACGACGTTATGCACGGTCGTTCCTCTGTTCGAAGGCCATCGCCACGGAGGCGCTGGCGGGAATAGGACAGCCTAGTGGCACTTTAGTGCCAAGTTAGGGGCGAGGGGCTCACCCGCGAAGGGCCGCCAGGCGGCCCCAAATTGCATCAATACTGCCACAACTGTGGAAGTTTAGCCTTCCACCTGGCCCCACTGCTTGCTCAATCTTTTGTCAGAAATCGGCACTTTGGTGCCCAGTTGCTGAGCGAACAGCGACACCCGGTATTCCTCCAGCCACCAACGGTACAGGGTCAGTTGCTCATCGCGCTTGCCCTCCTGGGCATGCTTGTCGGCGCGGGCCTTGTACTGCGCCCACAGGTTGGCCAGCTCGCCGCTCCATACCCGGTCCTTCTGCACCTGCGCACCGAGTTTCTCGAGGCGCAGTTCCACTGCCTTGAGGTAACGCGGCAGTTCCTTGAACCAGGTGGCCGGGGTTTCGCGCACGAACCCTGGGTACACCAGGTTGCCCAACTGCTGTTTGATGTCATTCAGCGCCACGGCCTGGCTGAGGTCGATCTTGCCCTTGAAGCGCTTCTGCAGGCCGTGCCACAGCTTCAACACTTCCAGCGTCTGCCGGGCCAGGCGCTCGGCGTGCTCGGCCCAACTGCCGCGCTTGCGTTCGGCCAGCCCGGCCAAGGCCGCACCCTCGCGTGGCAAGGGGTGTTCACCCTCGAGGATGCAGCTGTCCAGGCTGGCCAGCAAAATGTCCTCGACCAGCGCTTCGACACGCCCCAGCTCGCGGTACAGCAGGCCCAGTTCGGTCAGCCCCGGCAGCTTGCCCCGCAGGAACTTGGCCGGCTCGGCCAGTTGCTGCAGCAGCAGCCGCTGCAAGGCACGGCGGTGCTGGAACTCGGCTTCGGCCTGGGTCGAGAAGCGGCCTTCGCGCACCGTGCCGTTTTCGTCCACCAATGCCGGGTAGACCGTCATCGACAAGCCGGCGATCTTTTGCTGGGTGGTCTGCGCCACGGGGCTGAAGGCCTTGGCCTGCACCGGCTTTTCGGCGTCAGCCGTGCGCGGTACGGCCAACGCGGCCTGGCTGGCGGCGGCAAAACGGGCAGTCAGCTCGGCCAGGTCGCGGCCCTCGCCCAGGAACTTGCCCTGGCCGTCGACCACCTCGATATTCATGCGCAGGTGGCCCTCGACCAGGCTCACCGACTCGGCCCAGGCCTCGTCGGCTACACGCACACCGGTCATGCGCAGCAATTCCTGGCCCAGGGCCTGGGGCAAGGCCCCCTGGGCGAACGGCATGCGTGCCAGCGACGCCTTGACGAAGTCGGGCACCGGCACGAAGTTCTTGCGCAGGGCCTTGGGCAGGTTGCGTACCAGCGCCACGCACTTGGCTTCGAGCAGGCCCGGCACCAGCCACTCGAGGCGTTCACCCGGCAGGTTCGGCAACAACGGCGCAGGCACGCGCACGGTCACGCCATCGCGCGGGTGCCCCGGTTCAAAGTGATAGGTCAGCGGCAGGCGCAGTTCGCCCACCTGCAGGCTGTCGGGGTACTGGGCCGCCGTGACCTCGCTGGCCTCACGCGCCAGCACGTCCTCTTCGCGCATGATCAGCAGGTTGGCGTCCTTCTGGCTGCCCATGCGGTACCAGGCATCGAAGGTGGCGGTCTGGTGAATTTCTTCGGGCAGGCGCGCCTCGTAGAACGCATACAGCGTTTCTTCATCGGCGAGAATATCGCGCCGACGCGCTTTGGCCTCCAGTTCATCAAGCTGCTCCAGCAGGCGCTTGTTGGCCGCCAGGCATTTGGCCCGGGACTGGATCTCGCCGCCTACCAGGCCCTCGCGGATGAACAGCTCCCGCGAGGTGGCCGGGTCGATCGGGCCAAAGTGCACCGGGCGCCGCCCGACCAGAATCAGGCCGTACAAGGTGATCTGCTCATAGGCCACGACCTGCCCGCGCTTTTTCTCCCAGTGCGGCTCGAAGTGGTTCTTCTTGACCAGGTGGCCGGCCAGCGGCTCGATCCAGTCCGGTTCGATCCGGGCCACCACGCGTGCATACAACTTGGTGGTTTCGACCAGCTCGGCGGCCATCACCCACTGCGGGCGCTTACGCCCCAGGCCCGACGACGGGTGCACCCAGAAGCGCCGTTGGCGAGCCCCCTGGTAGTCGCCCTCTTCGGTTTTGTGGCCGATCTGGCTGAGCAGGCCGCTGAGGATGGCCTTGTGAAACTTCTGGTAGTCGGACGGTTCCTTGTTCACCGTCAGTTGCAGGTCACGGCAAATCAATGCCAGCTGGCGATGGGCATCGCGCCATTCGCGCAGGCGCAGGTAATTGAGAAAGTGCTTGCGGCACCAGTTACGCAACGGGTTGGCGGTCAGCGCCTGGCGCTGTTCTTCAAAGCCGCGCCACAAATTCACCAACGCGGCGAAGTCGGAGTCCACATCCTTCCATTGCGCGTGCGCCTGGTCCGCCGCCTGCTGGCGCTCGGGCGGGCGTTCGCGCGGGTCCTGCACCGACAACGCACTGGTGACGATCAACACTTCCTGCAAGCTACCCTGGCGTGCGCCCTCCAGCAGCATGCGGCCCAGCCGCGGGTCGATGGGCAGGCGCGCCAACTGGCGGCCGATAGGCGTCAGCTGGTTCTCGCGGTTGACCGCCGACAGTTCCTGCAACAGGTTGAAGCCGTCGCTGATGGCCTTGCCATCTGGCGGCTCGATGAACGGGAACGCGTCAATGGCACCCAGGCGCAGGTGCAACATTTGCAGAATCACCGCCGCCAGGTTGGTACGCAGGATTTCCGGGTCGGTGAACGCCGGCCGGCTGTTGAAATCCTCTTCGCTGTACAAGCGCACGCAAATGCCCGGCTCAACCCGGCCGCAACGGCCTTTACGCTGGTTGGCACTGGCCTGCGACACCGCCTCGATGGGCAGGCGCTGAACCTTGGCGCGGTAGCTGTAGCGGCTGATGCGCGCAGTACCGGTGTCGATCACATAGCGAATGCCCGGCACGGTCAGCGAGGTTTCGGCGACGTTGGTGGCCAGCACCACCCGGCGCCCGGTGTGCGGCTGGAAGATGCGCTGCTGCTCGGCCGGCGACAGGCGCGCGTAAAGCGGCAGAATCTCGGTATGGCGCAGTTGCGCCTTGCGCAGGATCTCGGCGGCATCGCGGATTTCCCGCTCGCCCGGCAGGAAGATCAACACGTCGCCAGGGCCTTTGCCTTGGCCGCGCTCATGCTGGGCCAGCTCGTCGAGGGTGGCGAGAATCGCCTGGTCGACCGTCAGGTCGTCCTCGATCTGGTTGCCCTCTTCGTCCTGCTCGCTGGTCAGCGGGCGGTACCAGGTTTCCACCGGGAAGGTGCGGCCAGACACCTCGATGATCGGCGCATTGTCGAAGTGTTTGGAGAAGCGCTCCAGGTCGATGGTCGCCGAGGTGATGATCAGCTTCAGTTCGGGCCGGCGGTGCAGCAAGGTCTTCAGGTAGCCGAGCAGGAAGTCGATGTTCAGGCTGCGCTCGTGGGCTTCGTCGACGATGATCGTGTCGTAGCGTTCGAGAAAGCGGTCATGCTGGGTTTCGGCCAGCAGGATGCCGTCGGTCATCAGCTTGACCAGGGTGTTGGCGTCGCTCTGGTCTTCGAAACGGACCTGGTAGCCGACCAACCCACCCAGCGGCGTACCCAGCTCTTCGGCCACCCGCGCCGCCACGCTGCGCGCGGCAATGCGCCGTGGCTGGGTGTGGGCAATCAGGCCATGGCTGCCACGGCCCAGTTCCAGGCAGATCTTCGGCAACTGCGTGGTCTTGCCCGAACCGGTTTCACCGGCAATCACCAGCACCTGATGTTCGGCGAGGGCCTTCTTGATTTCGTCGCGTTTGGCGGCGATCGGCAGGTTGTCGTCGTAGCGCACGACCGGCACGCTCTGCTGGCGCGCGGTAACCTGGGCACAAGAGGCCTGGACCTTGTCCACCCACTGCGCCAGCTTGGCCTCGTCTGGGCGCTTGCGCAGCTCATGCAATTGCCGCCGCAAGCGGTGGCGGTCGGCAATCATGGCGTGGTCGAGGTTGTGCAGCAATTTGTCGATGGCGTGGTCAGTCATGGGGCTTTTTAATGATGCAGGTGAGCCTGCTTTTTCATGATCGGCATTCTGAGGATGCGCGATTGTCGCAGATTTGCGCCTGTTTTGCTGTCCAGGCTGGCGCGCACTGTGTAGGAGCGGCCTTGCGTCGCGATGGGCTGCGCAGCAGCCCCGTGGATTTGTGCCGGGGCGCAGATTTTGGGGCTGCTACCGCAGCCCATCGCGACGCAAGGCCGCTCCTGCAAGGGATCGCACAGTGGCTGAAAGTTTAGCAAGTCCTTATGTGAAGGTTGCCATTCACTGCTTTAATCAACCTTATGCCGCATGTGAGTATCAAAACCATGACGCCCGCCCAGCCCATCGCCCCACCGTTGCCGCGCCCTTCGCTACCGAAGGCCCGCAGCCGTGCCGGGGAAAACCCGCTGGTGCACATCATCCTCGCCTTCTGGGCCTTGTGGCACTGCCGCCACGCCCGCCCACCGGATACCGCCCTCACGCCGTTGTGACCAAACCCGGCCAGCCTCTGGCCGTTTGCCCCAGCCGGGCCGCCCGCCAGTGCGGTGGCCCTGCGCAGCCGTGAGCGAACCCAACATGCATTTTGCCCCCGTAGAGCACGCCGCCCGTTTTCTGGCCGACAACCCTGATATCGAGTTGTTCGAGCTGTTCATTCTCGACGCCAACGGCGTACCCCGCGGCAAGCTGCTGCACCGCGACGAATTGCTGGCCGTGTACCAGAGCGGCCGGCCGCTACCCAGTACCATTCTCGGCCTGACCCTGAACGGCGACGATGTGGAAAACTCCGGGTTGGTCTGGGATGTGGGTGATATCGACTGCCGCGCCTACCCGCTCGAGGGCAGCCTGACAAGGTTGCCCTGGCGCCGGGTGCCGACCGCCGCGGTGCAGGTGAGCATGCACCCGAGTGAGGGGTTGCCTGCCAGCATCGCCGACCCGCGCCACGTGCTGCTGCGCACCATCGAGGCGCTGCAGGCCGACGGCTACCACCCGGTGATGGCCTGCGAACTGGAGTTCTACCTGCTTGACCAGCAGCGCGACGCCCAAGGCCGCCCGCAACCGGCACTCGACAACGATGGCGGGCGCCCGCGCAGCACCCAGGTGTACGGCCTGCGCGAACTGGAACAGATCGAGCCGTTTCTCGCCGATCTGTATGCCGCCTGCAAAGCCCAGGGCATCCCGGCCCGCACGGCCATTTCCGAATACGCCCCCGGCCAGGTGGAAATCACCCTGGAGCACGGTGACGCACTGCAGGCCATGGACCAGGCGGTACGCTACAAGCGCCTGGTCAAGGGCGTGGCCCATGCCCACGGCATGCAGGCCTGCTTCATGGCCAAGCCATTCGCGCACCTGGCGGGTACTGGCATGCACATGCACCTGAGCCTGGCTGACCACGCCGGCACCAATCTGTTCGCCAGCGACGACAAGGCTGGCACGCCGCTGCTGCGCCAGGCGGTCGCCGGCATGCTGCGCCACCTGCGCGAATCACTGCTGCTGTTCTGCCCCAACGCCAATTCGTTCCGCCGCTTCCAGGCCAACAGTTATGCACCACTGGCACCCACCTGGGGCGTGGACAACCGCACTGTGAGCCTGCGCGTACCCGGTGGCCCGGCCAACAGCCGGCATGTGGAGCACCGCATCTGCGGCGCCGATGCCAACCCCTACCTGGCGGCGGCGGCGATCCTGGCAGCCAGCCACCGTGGCATTCGCGAACAGCTGGACCCAGGGGCACCGGTGCAAGGCAACGGTTATGCCCAGGCCACCGAACACCTGCCCACCGACTGGCTGACGGCGCTCGACGCCTTGCAGCAGTCGGCTTGGGCCCGCGAAGCATTGGGCGAGGACTTCCTCGGCGTGTACCTGAAGGTCAAGCGCGCCGAGTACCGCCAGTTCATGGCCGAAGTCAGCGAACAGGACTGGCGCTGGTACCTGCACCAGGCCTGAGCCCCTCAACATTCAAGGAACACCCATGAACGCAGCATTGCACAAAGGCCCGGCGCAGCGCGCGCCGTCCTACTACAGCGCCACCCTCAACGACCCTACCGAGTACCCGCAACTCAAGGGCACGGTGCAGGTGGATGTGGCAATCATCGGCGGCGGCTTCACCGGCGTGGCCACGGCAGTCGAGCTGGCCGAGCGCGGCCTCAAGGTGGCCATCGTCGAAACCAACCGTATAGGCTGGGGTGCCAGCGGCCGTAACGGTGGCCAAGTCACTGGCAGCCTGTCGGGCGACGAAGCCATGCGCTCACAGATGCGCAACCACCTGGGCGCCGAGGTCGATGACTTCATCTGGCACCTGCGCTGGCGTGGCCACCAGGTAATCGAGCAGCGCGTAGCGCGCTACGGCATCGACTGTGACCTCAAGCGTGGCCACCTGCATGCCGCCATGAAACCCTCGCACATGAACGAGCTGCGCGCGTTCGAGGCCGAAGCGCAACGCCGGGGCATGGGCGAGCAGGTTCAAATGCTCGACCGCGCGGCAGTGGCTGAGCACCTGCAGAGCCCACTGTACATGGGCGCCTTGAAGAACCTGCGCAACCTGCACCTGCACCCGCTCAACCTGTGCCTGGGTGAGGCCCGCGCCGCACATGGCCTGGGCGCACTGGTGTTCGAGAATTCCGAAGTGCTGGACATCGTGCATGGCCCGCGCCCGGCGGTGGTTACCGCCCACGGCCGGGTCGAGGCACGCCAGGTGATGCTGGCCGGCGATGTGTACCACAAGCTGGAAAAGCGCCAACTCAAGGGCAAGATATTCCCGGCCATGGGCGGGATCGTCACCACCGCGCCACTGGGCGAACTGGCCGAGCAGATCAACCCCCACGACCTGGCGGTGTACGACTGCCGCTTCGTGCTCGACTATTACCGCCTGACGGCCGACAAGCGCCTGCTGTTCGGTGGCGGCGCCAACTACTCCGGCCGTGACTCGCGGGATATCGAAGGCGAGCTGCGGCCATGCATCGAGCGCACGTTCCCGGCATTGAAGGGCGTGCCGATCGAGTTCCAGTGGAGCTGCGCCATGGGCATCGTGGTCAACCGCATTCCACAGCTGGGCAAGCTGTCGGACAACGTGTGGTATTGCCAGGGGTATTCCGGGCACGGCATTGCCACCAGCCACATCATGGGCGAGATCATGGCCGAGGCGTTGACCGGTACGCTCGAGCAGTTCGACACCTTCGCCCAGTGCAAGCATGTGCGGGTGCCGATGGGTGACTTGCTGGGCAACCCGCTGCTGGCGGCCGGCATGTGGTATTACCAGATGCTGGAAAAACTGCGCTGAGCCCAAAACCCATGCCCTAGCTGTAGGAGCGGCCTTGTGTCGCGATGGGCCGCAAAGCGGCCCCTGGATCTTGGCATGGGCGCTGAAATGGACGGGGCCGCTTTGCGGCCCATCGCGACACAAGGCCGCTCCTACAAGGGCAACGCAGGGTCAGGCGATCTTCTTCAAGCCCTGCTTCTTCAGCTCTTCATCACGCAGCTCGCGGCGCAGGATCTTGCCTACGTTGGTGGTCGGCAGCGCATCGCGGAACTCGATATGGCGCGGCACCTTGTAGCCGGTCACGTTGGCACGCATGTGCTCCATCACCTGCTCCTTGGTCACGGTCATGCCCGGCTTGACCACGATGAACACCTTGATCACTTCGCCCGACTTCTCGTCCGGCACCCCGATGGCCGCGCACTGCAACACGCCAGGCAAGCCGGCAAGCACATCCTCCAGCTCGTTGGGGTACACATTGAAGCCGGAGACCAGGATCATGTCCTTCTTGCGGTCGACGATACGCATGTAGCCGTCTGGCTGGATCAAGGCGATGTCGCCGGTCTTCAGCCAACCCTGGTTGTCGAGGATCTCGGCAGTGGCCTCTTCGCGCTGCCAATAGCCCTTCATGACCTGCGGGCCCTTGATGCACAGTTCGCCGACTTCGCCCAACGGCAACTCGTTACCAGCCTCGTCGATTACCTTGCACAGGGTCGACGGCACCGGAATACCAATGGTGCCGACCTGGTTCGCTTCGGCAGGGTTGACCGTGGCCACCGGGCTGGTTTCCGTCATGCCGTAGCCTTCGCAGATGGCGCAGCCGGTCACCGCCTTCCAGCGCTCGGCCACGCTCAACTGCAGGGCCATGCCGCCCGACAAGGTGATTTTCAACGCCGAGAAGTCCAGGGCACGGAACCCATCGTTGTTGCACAGGGCAACGAATAGGGTGTTCAGGCCGACAAAGCCGGTGAACTTCCACTTGCCCAGTTCCTTGACCATCGCCGGCAGGTCACGCGGGTTGCTGATCAACACGTTGTGGTTGCCGATCAGCATCATCGCCATGCAATGGAAGGTGAACGCGTAGATGTGGTACAGCGGCAGCGGGGTGATGAGAATTTCACAGCCTTCGTGCAGGTTCGAGCCCATCAGCGCCCGGCACTGCAGCATGTTGGCCACCAGGTTGCGGTGGGTCAGCATGGCACCCTTGGCCACGCCGGTGGTGCCGCCGGTGTACTGCAGCACCGCCACATCGTTGGCCTGCGGGTTGGCCTCGGTTACCGGCTGGCCCTTGCCAAGCGCCAGCGCAGCGTTGAAACGCACGGCCTGCGGCAGGTGGTAGGCCGGTACCATCTTCTTCACGTACTTGATCACGCTGTTGATCAGCAAGCGCTTGACCGGCGGCAACAGGTCGGCCACTTCGGTGACGATGACGTGCCGGACCTGGGTCTTGGGCACCACTTTCTCAGCCAGGTGGGCCATGTTGGCCAGGCACACCAAGGCCTTGGCGCCAGAGTCGTTGAACTGGTGTTCCATTTCCCGCGCGGTGTACAGCGGGTTGGTGTTGACCACGATCAGCCCGGCGCGTATGGCACCGAACACCGCGACCGGGTATTGCAGGACATTGGGCAGTTGCACGGCAATGCGATCACCCGGCTTGAGGTCGGTATGCTGCTGCAACCAGGCGGCAAATGCCCCCGACAGCGCATACAACTCGCCATAAGTGATAGTCTTGCCCAGGTTGCTAAAGGCCGGTTTGTCGGCAAAGCGTTGGCAGGATTGCTTGAGTACTGCCTGGATATTGGGGAATTCGTCAGGATTGATTTCCGCCGTAATCCCGGCTGGGTACTTATCCTTCCAAAAATGTTCGATCATGGAAGCCCACTCCTTCAGCAACAGCGAAGTTCGATTCACGCGTCGATGCGCTTATTATTGATATGAGATGACGGTTCGTTGCAAACCGGATCATCTGAAAGCGGGCCGAGAGTAACAGCTTTGCCTGGGGTCGCCTAGAGGCCAAAACGGGCCTTACGGTCACAAAAATGACTCAATGAACAATTTAGGTCATTTTTAGAGTATTTAGCTTAAAGTGGCAAGCTACAAGCTTCAAGCGGCAAGATAGAGCGCGCCAAAGGCTCTGATTCACCGCTTGCAGCTTCTAGCTTCTAGCTTCTAGCTTCTAGCTTCTAGCTTCTAGCTTCTAGCTTCTAGCTTCTAGCTTCTAGCTTCTAGCTTCTAGCTTCTAGCTTCTAGCTTCTAGCTTCTAGCTTCTAGCTTGTAGCTTGCAGCTTGCAGCTTGCAGCTGACTCAAGCGATATCCCGCAGCTCCCGGCGCAGAATCTTGCCCACCGGCGTCATCGGCAGTGACTCGCGCAGCACGATGTGCTTGGGCACCTTGTAACCGGTGAAGTTGGCCTTGCAGTAGGCCTTGAGCTCATCCACGCTCAGCCCCCCCTCGCGCGGCACCACGAACAGCTTCACCGCCTCGCCGGAACGCTCGTCGGGCACGCCGATGGCCGCGCAGTTGGCCACCTGCGGGTGGCCCATCACCACGTCTTCGATCTCGTTGGGGTACACGTTGAAACCCGAGACGATGATCATGTCCTTCTTGCGGTCGACGATCCGCGTGAAGCCGTCGGGGTCGATCACGGCGATATCACCGGTTTTGAACCAACCGTCCGCATCCAGGGCCTGGGCGGTGGCCTCAGGTTGCTGCCAGTAGCCCTTCATCACCTGCGGCCCCTTGATGCACAACTCGCCACGCTCGCCCAACGGCAGCTCGTTGCCGTCATCATCGATGACCTTGAAGGCGGTACCGGCCACCGGGATGCCCACCGTACCCAGCCGGGCCAACTGGCCGTAGGGGTTGGTGCTGGCCACCGGCGAGGTTTCGGTCAGGCCATAGCCTTCGACAATGCGGCAGCCGGTAAGCGCCTCCCAGCGTTCGGCAGTGGCCTTGACCAGCGCCGTGCCACCGGAGTTGGTAACTTTCAGTGCCGAGAAATCCAGCCGGCGAAAACCCGGGTGATCCATCAGCGCCACGAACAGGGTGTTGAGCCCGAGCAATGCAGAGAAATGCCACTTGCCCAGCTCCTTGATGAAGCCGGGAATATCCCGCGGGTTGGTGATCAGCACGTTGTGGTTGCCGGTGACCATCATGCACATGCAGTTCGCGGTGAACGCGTAGATGTGGTACAGCGGCAGCGGCGCGATCATGACCTCCTGGCCATCCTTGAGCAGCTTCTGCCCGTCCGGGCCGTGCTGCGAAAAGCACGCCAGCACCTGCAGCATGTTGGCCACCAGGTTGCCGTGAGTAAGCATGGCGCCTTTGGCCAGCCCGGTGGTGCCGCCGGTGTACTGCAGCACGGCGATGTCGTCCAGGCTCTGCGGCACCGGTTGCGGCGACAGGCCGCGCCCCTGGCGCAGCACCTGCTTGAACGAGAGTGCCTGGGGCAAGTGGTAGGCCGGCACCATCTTTTTCAGCTTGTCGACCACCGTGTTGATCAACCAACCCTTCGCGGTGGGCAGCAGGTCGCCCATTTTCGCTTCGATCAGGTACTCGATGCCGGTGTCGGGCAACACGGCCTGCACCCGCTTGCCGAACATGTTCAGGTAGACCAACGCCCGCGCCCCGCTGTCATTGAACTGGTGGCGCATCTCGCGCTCGGTGTACAGCGGGTTGGTATTGACCACGATCAGCCCGGCACGCATGGCCCCGAACACGGCGATCGGGTACTGCAGCACGTTGGGCATCTGCACCGCGATACGGTCGCCCGGCTGCAGGTCGGTGTGCTGCTGCAACCAGGCGGCAAACGCGGCTGAATGTCGCTCCAGTTGCGCATAGGTCAGGGTCACGCCCAGGTTGCTGAATGCCGGGCGGTCGGCAAAGCGCTTGCAAGAGAGCTCGAACACCTCGACCACCGAGGCATAGGCATTGATGTCGATGGTGGAAGGCACGCCCGCCGGGCGCTTGTCATTCCAGAAGTCGGCTTGCATTTATTATTGTTCCTCTGCCTGGACCTGCACTGCGTCCTTGGATCCTTGACCTGGTCGCCAACCGGCAAACAGGCGTTGCTTCGACGTTAGCAGGTAAGCCCAGGGTGGCCTATACGCCAAGTGCCGCCATTAACATTGTGAATCTTATTTGTGCCCTTCCTGCAATCGGGCCGGTTGTGCATACACTGTTCCGGTACCCCATGCGCACAAGGAGCCGCCATGCCCCACGACGCCTTCTGGCTGCCCGTCAGCGAACACTGCCGCCTGTACGTGCACCAATGGCTGCCAGCCTCGCCAGTGAAAGCCGTAGTCCTGCTGGCCCATGGCATGGCCGAGCATGCCGGGCGCTACCAGCGCCTGGGCCTGGCCCTGGCCGCGGCTGGCTTTGCCGTGTTCGCCGCTGACCAGCGTGGCCACGGGCGTAGCGCCGAGCACGGCAGCCTGGGCCTGTTCAGCCGCCATCATGGCTGGAATGCCGTGGTCGACGACCTCGGCCGGCTGGCCCAGTACATTGGCCAACACTACCCGGGCACACCGCTGTTCCTGTTCGGCCACAGCATGGGCAGCTATATCGCCCAGGCTTACCTGCTGCACCACAGCGCCAGCCTGCACGGGGCGATCCTGAGCGGTTCCAACTACCAGCCTGCCGCGCTGTACCGCATGGCCCGGCTGGTGGCGCGGCTGGAGGCCTGGCGCCAGGGGCCGCTGGGCAAAAGTGCGGTGATCGAATGGTTGTCCTTCGGCGCGTTCAACAAGGCCTTCAAGCCCAACCGCACGCCGTTCGACTGGCTCAGCCGCGACCCGGCCGAGGTCGACCGCTACGTCAACGACCCGCTGTGCGGCTTTCGGTGCAGCAACCAGCTGTGGCTGGACCTGCTGCAAGGCTTGGCGCAGATCAGCCAGCCGGGTAACCTCGCACAGATTGATCCGAACCTGCCGATACTGATAATGGGTGGGGAATGTGATCCGGTCAGTGCCGGCAAGCGTCTCACCCATCTGGCCGACGCCCTGCGCGCCACCGGCAATCGACATGTACAGCTACGCGTCTATCCTGAAGCGCGGCATGAAGTACTCAACGAAACCAACCGTAACGAGGTCACTGCCGACATTGTCGGCTGGCTTGAACAGGCACTGGCCATTGATCGGCCTGTGCGCAGTGAATGACAGCCACCCTCGCCTACCGCTCAAGGAAACCCCGATGTCCCAGGTCACCAACACGCCTTACGAAGCCCTCGAAGTTGGCCAGAAGGCGCAATACCAGAAGTCCGTCGAAGAGCGCGACATCCAGCTGTTCGCGGCGATGTCCGGTGACCACAACCCGGTGCACCTGGACGCCGAGTTTGCGGCCAAGAGCATGTTCCGCGAACGCATTGCCCACGGCATGTTCAGCGGCGCGTTGATCAGTGCGGCAGTGGCCTGCACCCTGCCAGGCCCTGGCACCATCTACCTGGGCCAGCAGATGAGCTTCCAGAAGCCGGTGAAGATTGGCGACACGCTCACCGTACGCCTGGAAATTCTGGAAAAACTGCCCAAGTTCAAAGTGCGCATCGCGACCAATGTGTACAACCAGAACGATGAGCTGGTGGTGCAGGGCGAAGCGGAAATCCTGGCGCCACGCAAGCAGCAGACCGTGGAACTGGTATCGCCACCGAATTTCGTTGCCAGCTGAGCATAGCGCTGGAACTACCGGCCCTGCGGCGGGCGAATGCCCGCCCCCAGGCAACCATCAGTCTGGCATCCGCTGGGTGACCAACTCCACCAGGCGGTCCAGGCTCTCACCCCAGCCCTGGTAGAACCCCATGTCCTCGTGGGCCTTGCAATCGGCAGCATTCCAGTGCCAGGCCCGGGCGGTATAACGGGTTTTGCCCCGTTCCTCGTCCAGGCTGATCACGGCGGTCATGAACGCCTTGTTCGACGGTACCCAGCCGGGGCCAAACGCATCGGTGAACACCAGGCGCCGCGGTGCCGCAATTTCCAGGAACACGCCCTGAGTGGGGTACTCGCTGCCATCCGGCGCCCGCATCAAGGTGCGGAACAGGCCGCCGGGCCACAATTGCATCTCGCATTCCGGGGTGCTCATGCCATGCGGCCCCCACCATTGCCTTAGCCACTCGGGCTCGGTCCAGGCGCGGAACACTTTGGCCGGTGGGGCGTCGATCAGGCGACTGATCAACAACTCATGTTGCGCTTGCGCAGCAGGGGCAAGGCTCATCGGGTGTTGTCTCCGTGGCAGTCAGGGTGGCAGTTCACACAGCAAGGCTGTGCGAATTCCCCACGTCCACGATAGACCAGGCCCGCCCCACGAGGGTGGCCCGCCGAGCAGCGGCTCAGTGCGTTTGGCGATAACGGCCCACGGCGTTCGAGCGCCGCGCGGGGGCGCTCGAACCTCCTGTAGCCGGTCAACCCTGCTGGCAGCCCTCGCCCATGGCACGGTACTGGATGGTATGCACCTGGCCGTGGTGGTCTTCATAGGTCATGGTGGCAGGCACCACTTCGCAGACATTGGGAATGGTCGACAGGTCGATTATCCGCTTGATATCCAGGTTCATCGAGTAGTCGTACTGCTGGGCCACTGGCTGGGTGGAGACGGGCTTGGCCTCATCGGCGAGGGCGAACGAGGACATACCGACCAATGCAAGAATCAGTAATGGTTTCATGGTGTTTTGCCTTTTGAGCATTCAAGCTGATCGATTGACTTCTAATGCCGTTTCCGGCGCGGAGAAGTTGCCATCTACGGTGAAGATGGCACGAAGTACCGATCCCGCTTCGTACTGCAGGGGGGATGCCTGAAATTCTACGCCTGGCGGTTAATAGTTGAACCCCGAACTCGGATATTCACTCTTGCCGAATTTGCAACAATCTGCGACAAAATACCCGCAAAGCATTACGCCAGAGCCTCTGCTCTGTACTCAGGAGAAATTCGCCATTTCTGAACAATTAACCTGCTCGACACTTGCGGATACAGAACGCCGGCTGCTGGACCATTTTTACCGGCAACAAAGCTCGCGCATGCGCGCGGCAAGCGATGCGCAGTTGTGGGTAGCCAGGGGGCCGGGGATCATTGCCGGGCTGAGCCTGGCCAGGGTAACCGGGGGTTTCTGGCTGACCGGCCTGTTCGTCGACCCGCAACGGCGCCAGCAAGGGGTAGCCGGCAAACTGGTGAAGGCGGCGCTGGCCCAGGCTGACGGGCCAACCTGGCTGTTTTGCCACCCCGACCTGCTGCCGTTCTATCAACGCCTGGGTTTCGAACTGGCGCAGTGCCTGCCCGACACCCTGCATGGCCGCTTGCAACGCTACCAGCGCAGCAAACGCCTGGTGGCCCTGCAGCAGGGTCAGTCGTCGCCTGCTTCCAGCCCTGGGAACAGCACGTCGGTGTAGCCGAACTTGGTAAAGTCCTGGATCCGCGATGGGTACAAACGCCCGATCAGGTGGTCGCACTCATGCTGCACCAGCCGCGCGTGGAAGCCTTCGGCAAAGCGGCGGATCGCGTTGCCCTGTGGGTCGATGCCCTCATAGCAAATGTGCTTGAAGCGTGGTACCACGCCGCGCAAGCCGGGCACCGACAGGCAACCTTCCCAACCGTCTTCCAGTTCAGTGGAAGTCGGGGTGATGACCGGGTTCAGCAGGATGGTCTGCGGCACCGCTTCGGCGTCCGGGTACCGCTCGCTGCGTTCGAAGCCGAAAATCACCAGTTGCAGGTCGATGCCCACCTGCGGCGCGGCCAGGCCCACGCCGCCGACATGGCGCATGGTTTCAAACATGTCGTCGATCAGTTGCTGCAGCTCGCCGCTGCCCAGCAGCTGCGCGGGCACCGGCGCGGCAACGCGCAGCAGGCGCTCGTCGCCCATCTTGAGAATGTCACGGATCATCGGGGGTTAGGCTCGGAAGTCTGCGCCTGGCCCGAAGTGGGGTGCTCATGGCCCAGAACACTGATGGTCTGCGCGGGCGCGTGCTCGTCGAAATCCTTTTCACCGGGGTTTTTGCCCTCGGCCGACATGTGCTCGATCACCGCATTCATTTCGGCGCCAAGCAACAGCACAGCAGCCGAGATGTAGAAATACAGCAACAGCACGATGATTGCACCAATGCTGCCGTACATGGCGTTGTAGTCAGCGAAGGTTTTCACGTAGTAGGCAAAGCCCAGCGACGCGATGATCCACACCACCACCGCCAGCACCGAGCCCGGCGTGATGAAGCGGAACTTCTGTTTCACATCAGGCATTACGTAGTAGATCAACGCGACCGCCACCATCAGCAGAAAGACGATCACCGGCCAGCGCAACACCGTCCACAAGGTGACGATGAACTCCTGCATGCCGATCTGGGCGGCGATCCACTCCATGACTTGCGGGCCAAGCACCATCAGCGCGGCGGCTGCCAACAGCATGCCGGCCAGGCCCACGGTGTAGAAAATGGATAACGGGATGCGCTTCCACACCGGCCGGCCCTCGGGCACATCATAGGCGGCGTTCATGGCGCTCATCATCAAGCGCACACCGGCCGATGCGGTCCACAAGGCAATCACGATACCGACCGACAACAGCCCGCCCTTGGATTGCTGTAGCTGGTCGATTACCGGGTTCACCTGCTCCAGGGCCTGGGGTGGCAATACCAGCTCCGATTGCAGGCGCAGCCAGGAGAAAAAGTCGGGCAGGTGCAAAAAGCCGATCAGGGCAATCAGGAACAGCAAGAATGGGAATAGCGAGAACAGCGCCTGGTAGGCCAGCGCCGACGCATAGGTGGACATCTCGTCATCGAGAAATTCCTTGACGGTGCGCGCCAGCACGCGGTGCAAAGGCAGGCCCTGCAGGGCGGAAAAAATCATAGCGTCTCCTTTCGCCGCTTGATCGAATCAACACACAAGTCTAATAGACCGTGCCGATGCTGTGCTGCTCCCAGTCGCGATTGAAGAAATTGGCGGCAAAAGTAACGGCCTCTCCGCACGCATGCGAAGAGGCCGGCACAGGCGTGTTCAGATCACGGTTTTTTTACCGCGTCCTTCACATCGCCCTTCACTTGCTGCGCCTCGCCTTTGAGCTCTTGCGCCTTGCCCTCGGCACGCAGCTTGTCGTTGTCGGTCACCTTGCCGACACCTTGTTTCACGTTGCCCATCGCCTCATTGGCCAGGCCTTTGACTTTGTCTTTAGTACCGCTCATGGCAAAACTCCTGCAAATGGAGACACGTGTACAGTGTCGACAAAAGGTGGACCCAGCACCCAGCGCAAGAGTTTCAACGAATTTTCACCCCGCAAGCCAAGCGGTCAATCTACGGGCGAATACCGCACCAAATCACACAGGCAGCCCTGCGTTGACGCCACGGCTCCCCTAGAATGCGGTGCAAATGTGCGCCTCAAGCCAGGCGAGCACACGACAAGAACAATGTTTTCGGATACCCGCCCCATGCGTCTGATGCCTGCACTGCTGGCCTTGCTGCCACTGCTGCCCCTGTCCACCCTGGCCACCGCTGCCGCCAGCCCTGAAACCCTGCGTGTCGAGCGTTACACCGACGACGGCAACCCCGGCACCCTGCGCTGGGCCATTGAAACCAGTAACCGGAACCCCGGCCATTACCGTATCGACATCGCCGCCGTGGGCAAGCCACCTTATGTGATCCGCCCCAGCCACGCGCTGCCGGAAATCAAAGGCCCGGTCAGCATCACCGGGCTGGCCTGGGCACGCGAGGGTCAGTACATTGCCATCGACGGCTCCGCCTACATCAAGGACCAGGGTGTTCGCACCTGCCCCGGCGCCCTGCCCGGCCAGTTCGGCACCAATGTGCGCACCACCACCAACCCTGGGCTGGTGCTGCGTGACACTCAGGGCGTGCAACTGCGCGGCCTGGAAGTGCGCAATTTCTGCATCGGCATCCTGGTCAACCGCGCCAGCCACAACGTCATCGAAGACAACCGCATCGTCGCCAACAAAGGCGGCGCCGGCATCATGCTGACTGGCGACGACGGCGCGGGTAACCCCACTGCCACCACCACCACCAACAACAAGGTGCTGCGCAACCAACTGATCGACAACGGGGATGGGCTGGAGCTGACCCGTGGCGCAGCATTCAACCTGGTAGCCGACAACCTGTTCCGCTCCACAGCAGCCAACCCCGAGCCCTCACAGGGTATCGAGATTCTGCTGGGCAACGACAACAGCGTGGTGCGCAACCGCTTCGAGAACTACTCCGACGGCCTGCAGATCAACTGGGGCAAACGCAACTACCTGGCGGCCAACACCTTCAGCGGCAACTCGATCGGGGTCAGCGTCACCGGTGAGGGCAACATCCTCGACGGCAACCTGATCCACGGCAACCGCATCGGCGTGGCCCTGCGCCCGGAGCCTGAGGTGACTACCACACGCCTCAGCGGGAACCGCATCTGGGCCAACAGCCAGGATATCCGCCGCTGCCAGGCGGGCGGCTCATGCGTACCCGGGCAGCGCACCGGGGCCATCGTGTTTGGCGTGCCAGCCCAGGCACACGCCTTGTATGTGGGCTCACGCGGGGTTGGCGCCGACCTGCCAAAGCAGGACCAGGCACTTATCTGCAACGCCAAGGGCGAGCCCAAGCCGTGCCAGCCGCTGCCCAACCACAATCAGCCGGCACCACGGCTGCTGGCGCTGGAAGGCAATGTGCTGCGCGGTGAAGTACAGGGGCCGGCATCGAGCCTGCTGCGCGTTGAGTTCTTCGGCAATGCCCAGGCCGACGCCACCGAGGCCGAGCACTACCTTGGCGAAGTGCAGGTGAACAGTGACGCACAAGGGCAGGCACGGTTTGCCCAGGCGCTGGACGACATCGCCGGGTTGCGCAGCTTCACCGCGACCGTGACCACCGCTGACGGGGCAACCTCCGAGCTGAGCCCGCCGCTTCGTCGCTGACGCACCGCCAGGGCCGGCTGATGGCGGGGGTGGGGCGCAACCCAAGGCAGCGCCCGCGCCCCCCGCCTGGCGCGCCCGCAGCAGGCACAACCATCAAACCTTGCCCCGCCCCGTGGCACCCCTCACAATGCAGGCCTTCATAGCGTCAACCCGCAGGAACCTGCATGAAACTCGACAAACCCGCCGCCATCGCCCGGCGCAACCAAGCACTGGCCCGCCCGGTGCTGAACAGCAGCAACACCCTGTTCGCCATTCTGGACAACAAACGCAACCTGTGGTGGTTCGAAGTGCCGGTGGCGCTGCTGGGCAAGGGCCAGGCCGACTGGGTCAACCTGCTGCTGCACACCCCGCAAACCGACGAGCTGCAGCACCTGAAAGTGCCGACCAACTTCCTCAAGGCCCACCTGGAGCAGATGGAAGTGCGCAAGCCTGGCAAGCGCCGCTCGACCATCAGCCTGGCGCTGAGCGCCGACCGCGACTCGCTGCTGCGCGACACCCGCCCAGGTGGCGAGCAGCTGGACTTCCGCAACTTCGTTCAGGCCTGATCAGGCCTTTTCGATCCGGTCGTCATGGATGACGATCAAGCCCTGCTTGAACAAGCCGCCAATGGCTTTCTTGAAGTTGCCCTTGCTGACATTGAACAGCTTGCTGATCAACGCCGGGTCGCTCTTGTCACACACCCCCAGCACCCCGCCTTCGGCCTCCAGGCGCGCCATGATCTGCTCCTGCAGGCTGTCGGCCAGGGCGGCGCCCACCGGCTGCAGGCTTAGGGCGATCTTGCCGTCGTGGCGCAGTTCCTTGATGAAACCCTTCTCGTGCATGCCCGAGCGCAGGAACTTGAACACTTCGTTCTTGTGGATCAGGCCCCAGTGGCGGTTGTTGATGATGGCCTTGAAGCCCATCGGCGTTTCGCCAGCCACCAACAGCTCGACCGGCTGCCCGACCTTGTAATCGGCCGGGGCCACGTCGAGGTAGCGGTCCAGGCGGGAAGTGGCGGTGATGCGGCGGGTGCGCTTGTCGAGGTACACGTGCACCACGCAGTAGTCGCCGATCTTCAACGGCCGCGCCTCTTCCGAGTACGGCATCAACAGGTCCTTGGACAAGCCCCAGTCGAGGAAGATGCCGGCACCGTTGATGTCCTTGACCTTGAGGCTGGCAAACTCACCGACCTGCACCTTGGGCTTCTCGGTGGTCGCAATCAGCTGGTCTTCGCTGTCCAGGTAGATGAACACGTTCAACCAGTCATCGACTTCGGTTTCGGCGTTTTTCGGGATATAGCGCCCGGGCAGCAGGATCTCGCCATCGGCGCCGCCGTCCAGGTACAGACCGAAGTCCACGTGTTTCACGATTTGCAAACTGTTGTAACGCCCAAGCAGAGCCATTTCCGATGATCCTCATGACAAGGCGGCTATTCTACACCTGAAGCCAGCGCGCCGCCCGACCGCTGATGCAGTGGAACCGCCGTGCCCCCCTCGCGTCTACCGTCTGGCCAGCCACTGCAAGGAACAGCATATGCCTTCACGCCTGTCCAAAGCCCTGCTCATTGCCCTTGGATTCGCCCTGGCCCTAGGCGCCTGCAGCCGCATGGACCTGGCCTACCGCAACCTCGACCGCCTGGTGCCGTGGTCGCTGGGCGACTACCTGGACATGAACGGCACGCAAAAGGCCTTGCTCGACGACCGCCTCAAGCAACACCTGGCCTGGCACTGCAAGACCCAGTTACCGGGCTACCTCGACTGGCTGGAGCGGGTCCGCGCCATGGTCGCCGACAACCAGGTGACCGACCAGGCGCTGCAGCAACGCACCCGCGAAGCGCGCCAGGCGATTGGCCGTGTGGCCGAGGAAATCACCCCTTCGGCGACCGAGTTGTTGCGCGGCATGAGCGACCGCCAGGTGGCCGAAATGCGTGAAGCGTTCCGCGACGACATCGCCGAGCGGCAAAAAGAGTACGTCGATACCCCGCTGGCCGAGCAGGTCAGCGAGCGCAGCGCACGTATGGAAAAACGCCTGAGCGCCTGGTTTGGCCCACTGTCCGCGGTGCAGAAGCAACGCGTACAAGCCTGGTCAGCAGCGCTGGGCGACCAGAACCGCGAATGGATCGCCAACCGCGCCCACTGGCAGCAACAGCTGCTGCTGGCGATGAACCAACGCAACGACGCCAGCTTCGAGCCGCGCCTGGCGACCTTGTTGCAACACAAGGAAAGCCTATGGACGCCGGAATACCGCGCGGCCTTCCAGAACACCGAACAACAGGCGCGCAGCCTGTTGGTAGACCTGGTGCAGCAAAGTAGCGTGCAGCAGCGGCAGTTGCTGCAAGCGCGGTTGGCCAAGGTGCGCGACCACTTCAGTGAGCTGAAGTGCCTGAAGAGTGCCTGAAGGCGTGAGGGGCTTGGCCTGCAACACCGCCATCAGCGCCCCTTGCGCCGATACGGGAACACGTCGATCACCTTCCCCTCGCCAATGGCCGCCTGCAGGCCCTTCCAGTAATCCGCGTCATACAGCTCGCCGTGCAAGCGGCTGAACAAGCGCCGCTGGCCCATGTCGGCAAACAGAAACGGCGGAAACTCTTCGGGGAACACATCGTGCGGCCCGATCGAATACCACGGCTCGCCCGACAGCTCGTCTTCCGGATACCGCGGTGGCGGTATGTGGCGGAAATTCACCTCGGTCAGAAAGCAGATTTCGTCATAGTCATAGAACACCACCCGCCCATGCCGGGTGACGCCAAAGTTCTTCAACAGCATGTCACCAGGAAAAATGTTCGCTGCCGCCAGTTGCTTGATGGCCAGGCCGTAGTCTTCCAGCGCCGCCAGTACCTGGCCTTCGCCCGCGCGCTCCAGGTACAGGTTCAGCGGGGTCATGCGCCGCTCGGTCCAGCAGTGGCGCACCAGCACCGTGTCGCCCTCCAGGGCCACGGTCGAGGGCGCCACTTCGAGCAACTCGGCCAGGCAATCGGGCTCGAACTTGCTGCGTGGGAAACGAAAATCGGCGAACTCCTGGGTATCGGCCATGCGCCCTACCCGGTCCACGCTTTTCACCAGCCGGTACTTGTCGATCACCGTGGCGCGGTCAACGGTTTTCGACGGTGAAAAGCGGTCTTTGATGACCTTGAACACGGTGTTGAAGCCCGGCCGGGTGAACACGCTCATGACCATGCCACGCACCCCTGGCGCCATGACGAAGCGGTCATCGCTGTTGGCCAGGTGGTTGATCAAGGCCCGGTAGAACTCCGACTTGCCTTGCTTGTAGAAACCGATCGACGTGTACAGCTCGGCAATGTGCTTGCCCGGCAGAATGCGCTTGAGAAAATGCACGAACTCGGCCGGCACCGGCACATCGGCCATGAAGTAGGAGCGGGTGAACGAGAAGATGATCGACACCTCGGCTTCGTCGGTGATCAACCCGTCCACCTCAATGCCATGGCCTTCGCGGTGCAGCAAGGGAATCACCAAGGGCCATTGCTCATCGCGGTTGTACAGGCGGCCGACCAGGTAGGCACCTTTGTTGCGATACAGCACGGGCACGAACAGCTCCACCGCCAGCTCCGGGTCCTTGCAAATCCAGTCGGGCAGGCATTCGCGCACCTGCGCTTCCAGCCGTGCCAGGTCACCCTCCAGGTCACCGTAGGCGACATCGAACGGGTAGTCGGCAAAGATCGCCTGCAGCATTCCCTTCAGGCTACCGCCCAGCGCATAGGTACGGGTTTGCGCGGCGCGCTCACGCCCGCGCAGCGACGGCCGGGTGGTGTGGATGAACATGCAACCATCGCTGATCTGGTCGTGGCTGAACAGGCTGCAGAACAGCGAGTTGTACCAGGTCTCGGCCAACTCGTCGTCCAGCCGGGGGTCGATCTGCTGGATGTAGGCGTGTTTGGCCAGCGGCCACTGCGCCACGTCCAGCAACACCGGCGCGGGGAAGGCCTGGCGCAGCCAGCCGTTGACCTCGGCGACTTTTTCTTCATACAGGCTGATGCGCGCAGCCGCGGCCTGCTGGATTTCCTGCCAGCGCGCCTGTTCGAAGCGCTGGCGGGCGCCGAGGGTGATGCGCTGGAAGTGGTCACGGTAATCGTCGAAGCCCGCCAGGATGGTGCGGGCGATTTCGACAGCGGGCCAGGGTTGGGGCATGCCGGGCACCTCATGGGTGAATGAGTTACACAGCTTAGTCGGCCTGACGCAAATGCGGGCCAGGTTCACTGCGCAAGAAAGCACAAGTATCGCCCCGCCCCCTCGCGTACACTCGCGCCCCTGCCCTGCCCTCCGGAGACCGTTGTGAGCCCGATTGCCCTAACCCGCCTGCTGACCCTTGCTGCCGTCTGGGGGGCGAGTTTCCTGTTCATGCGCATTATCGCCCCCGAGCTGGGCACGGTGCCGACCGCGTTCTTTCGCGTCTCGATCGCCTGCCTGGGCCTGGTCGCCATCGTCGCCGCCAGCCGCGTGCGCTGGGACTTCCAGGGCAAGCTCGGGGCCTGCCTGGTACTGGGCATGATCAACTCCGGCATCCCGGCAACCTTCTATTCAGTAGCTGCCCAGGTGCTGCCAGCCGGTTACTCGGCGATCTTCAACGCCACCACGCCACTGATGGGCGTGCTGATCGGCGTGCTGTGCTTCCGTGAACCCATGACGTTGGCCAAGCTCTGCGGCATTTTCCTTGGCCTGCTCGGTGTCGGCATCCTCAGCGGGGCCGGGCCGGTGGCCCTGGACATGGCCCTGCTGCAAGGCGCCCTGGCGTGCCTGGCAGCTACCACCTGCTACGGCTTTGCCGGGTTCCTCGCGCGGCGCTGGGTCAGCGGCCTGGACAGCCGCCTGTCGGCGCTGGGCAGCATGCTCGGCGCTACGCTGATGCTCAGCCCGCTGTTCGCCTGGAGCGCCCTCAGCCAGCCGCCCGCCAGCTGGGGCGGCTGGCAGGTCTGGCTGTCGCTGCTCGGCCTGGGCCTGCTGTGCACGGCATTCGCCTATATCCTGTACTTCCGTCTGCTGGCAGAAATAGGCCCGGTAAAGGCCAGCACCGTGACCTTCCTGATCCCGGTGTTCGGCGTGCTATGGGGCGCATGGCTGCTGGACGAGCCGCTGTCGCTGGCGCACCTGTATGGCGGCCTGCTGATTGCTGTGGCCTTGTGGCTGGTACTGCGCCCGGCGCGCAATTGACCGGGAGAACGGCATGAGCCCAACCTGCAAGAAGGTGCTGTTCCGCCTGGAACAGGACGCCAACGGCTACCCACCGGCCTCGGTCGAAGGCCTTTGGGCCAAGGCTGTGGAAGGCGGCCATGCCGTGGACAACATCCCCTTTCATGTGTACGGCATCGCGCCGGGTGACCTTATCGGCACCTATGAAGAAGACGGCCAGACCTGGTTCGCCGAACTGCGCCAAAGCAGCGGCACCTCGGTGTTCCGGGTGCTGGTCAAGCCCCCGGAAACCCTCGATCAGGTTCGCGCTGCCTTGCAGGATTTCGGCTGCGCCTGTGAAACCGAGCAGTCGGTAAGACTGCTGGCCGTGGCAGTACCGCAACAGCGCTCAATCGACACCCTGCTCTACTACCTGCTCACCCAGCGCGAAGCCGGGCTGCTGGACTTCGAGGAAGGCGTACTCCGGCACGCCATCCCCGCCGAGTTCCGCTAGGGCTCAGGCCTCGGCCAGGCGCTTGGCAGGCTTGCGGAACACGAACAGCAGGCCGACCACGATCAACCCCATGCCCAGCAGGCTGAGCGGCGCCAGGCGGTTGCCGAAGATCAGCAAGTCCATCACCGCGGTCACCGCCGGCACCAGGTAGAACAGGCTGGTGACGTTGACCAGGTTACCCTTGGCGATCAGCCGATACAGCAGCAAGGTGGCCAGCAGCGAAACCACCAGGCCCATCCACAGCAAGGCAGCCACGAAACCCCCGGTCCACTGCACCTGTAAGGGTTGCAAGGGTGCGAACAGCGCGCACAGGGCAAAGCCGGCCAGGTACTGCAGCGGCAGCGTGCCCATGGGGTTGTCGGTGATGCGTTTTTGCAGGATCGAACCGCAGGTCATGCTGGCCAGCGCCAGCAGGGCGAACAGCATGCCCGCCAGCGACATCCCACCCAGGTTGAGCCCCTGGTACACCACCATGATCAAGCCGCTCAAGCCCAGCCCCAGGCCGAACAGGCGGCTGATCGAACGCTGGCGCTCCATCAGCACGACGGTGAGGATCGGTTGCACGCCCATGACCGTGGCCATGATGCCTGGCGTGACGTGGGTGTCGAGGGCCAGCAGATAGAAGATCTGGTAAGCCCCGAGCAACACGCAGCCAGTGCCCAGGGCACGCAGCATGGCGCCCTTACGGCGTGGCCAGCGCAGCCCCAGCAACGGCCCGATCAGCAACAGGCCCGCCAGGGCCAAGGCAGAGCGCAGCAGCAGGAAGGCGAACGGGCTGGCATGCGCCAGGCCAAGTTTGGAAACGATCGCCCCGCTGCTCCACAGCAGGACGAACAGGCTGGTAGTGGCCGCCGAGGCCACGGATGCTTTGTTGAAAAAGGACATGTATTGCCACCTGATGATAGGCAGATAAGCCAAGCGGACGGCCTGCGCTAAAGCGCACTAAGTAGCCGGCCGGGTTCAGTGGGTTGCGTGTGCGAAGGGACTCGGCCTAAGCCGATCAGCCCAACACGACCACGCAGCATGGCGGAGCTACGCCGCCTACGGCGCCACTGACAGGTGGTGGGTAATGACTGACCATGGCCGGCTGCTGGCTGCCACGCACGACCATGCCCGCGACTGGCGCGATGGCAAAGCTGGTGGTGGAGGGCTTGGCGGGCATGATTCAGGCTTCAGGGAAGGAAGTGTTGTGGAGAATAGCGGTGAATCCACGATTGGGCAATAGCGGGCGCCAGTGTGAGGTGAGCAGGCCTGTGCGCGGGTGAACCCGCGCACAGGCCTGCCTGCGCTCAGAACAACCAGCGGTAAAGCAGATAAGCCACGACCACCGCCAGCACCGGGCGCAGGACCCGGTAGGCCTTGGGGTTGGCCCGTTTGAACTGCTTCACGTGGGTGCTGAGCTTGTTGGAGAAGCGCTTGCTCCAGGCATACGCCTGGTTGATGCCGCCCACCCGCTCGTCGTCGGTGTTCTGCGGCGCGGTGGCGCGGCCCAGGAAGGCACTGACCTTGCGGTTGATGCGGGTCATCAGCGGACTGCTCAACGGCCGCTCGATGTCGCAGAACAGGATCACCCGGGTCACGTCGGTCTCGTTCTTCACCCAGTGCACGTAGGTTTCATCGAACATCACGTCTTCGCCGTCCCGCCAGGCGTATTCCTGCCCATCGACGTAGATGCGGCAGGCGTCGGAGTTCGGCGTGGACAGGCCCAGGTGGTAACGCAACGAACCGGCGAATGGGTCGCGGTGCGGGTTCAGGTGGCTACCGCCAGGCAGCAGGGCGAACATCGCGCCCTTGACGTTGGGAATGCTGCTGACCAGTTCGACGGTTTTCGGGCACAGCGCCTCGGCCGATGGCAGCGGCTTGTCGTACCACTTCAGGTAAAACCGCTTCCAGCCCTTCTTGAAGAACGAACCGAAGCCGGCGTCGTTGTCCTTTTCGGCGGCGCGGATATAGCCCTCGTCGAACAGGCGCATGGCCTCTTCGCGGATTTCCTGCCAGTTGTCTTTGAGCACATCCAGTTCCGGGAAGCGCTGGCGGTCCAGGTAGGGTTTGGACGGCACCCCGGAAAACAGGTACATCAAGGCGTTGTAGGGGGCGAACAGCGCCGAATGGTTGACGAACTGGCGCAACACCGGCAGGCGGGCCTTGCCGCGCAGGTGCACGAACAGCACGCTGCCGAAGAACACCAGCAAGACACCCGCCTTGGCTGCAAAGGATAAGGTCATGCATCACTCCTAGGGGAAGAAACAGGGCTGCGCGGCCTGCTCTCCTGAAAATCATCCTGCCATCATAAACCGATCCCGCCGCGGTACAAACCACCCGGGCGGGATCGTGTCGATGAAGATTGTGCAGTCAACCAGGCCGCCGAACATTGAGCCCGGTCAGCGGCATGGCCGGTTACTGCTGGTTTTCCTGGTCGCTGAACATGTCGCTGAACAGCATGCTCGACAAATAACGCTCGCCGGAATCGGGCAGCACCACGACGATGGTCTTGCCTTGCATTTCCGGTTTTTCCGCCAGGCGCACGGCCGCCGCCATGGCTGCGCCGCAAGAAATGCCGCAGAGAATGCCTTCTTCCTGCATCAGACGAATGGCCATGGCCTTGGCCTCTTCGTCGGCCACCGTCAGCACCTGGTCGACAATCGACAGGTCGAGGTTTTTCGGTACGAAGCCAGCCCCGATGCCCTGGATCTTGTGTGGGCTGGGCTTGAGCTCTTCGCCGGCCAGGGTCTGGGTGATCAGTGGCGAAGCCTCTGGCTCCACGGCCACCGACAGGATCGCCTTGCCCTGGGTATGCTTGATGTAGCGCGACACACCGGTGATGGTGCCGCCCGTGCCCACCCCCGCCACCAGCACGTCTACCGCGCCGTCGGTGTCGTTCCAGATTTCCGGGCCCGTGGTTTTTTCGTGAATGGCGGGGTTGGCCGGGTTTTCGAACTGGCCTGGCAGGAAGTACTGCGCCGGGTCTGAGGCCACGATTTCGTTGGCCTTGTCGATGGCGCCCTTCATGCCTTTGGCCGGCTCGGTCAGCACCAGTTCGGCGCCCAGCGCCTTCAGTACCTTGCGCCGTTCGAGGCTCATCGAGGCGGGCATGGTCAGCATCAGCTTGTAGCCACGCGCGGCGGCAACGAAGGCCAGGCCGATACCGGTGTTGCCGGAGGTGGGCTCGACTATGGTCATGCCCGGCTTGAGCCGGCCACTGCTTTCGGCATCCCAGACCATGTTCGCGCCAATGCGGCACTTGACCGAGTAGCCCGGGTTGCGCCCCTCGATCTTGGCCAGGATGGTCACGCCACGCGGGGCGATCCGGTTGATCTGCACCAGCGGCGTGTTGCCGATGGAATGGGCGTTGTCTGCAAAGATACGGCTCATGGCAGGGGTCCTTGGCATGAAAGCGAGCAGGAAAAGACCTCAAGGGTAAGCCCCGGCCGTAGGCCCGTAAAGCCTGTTCGAACTCAGCCGGGCGCATTGCGGTCCACCGCACATCCTCCTGGGAGACACCCCGATGAAAGCCCGTTATCGCTGGCCGCTGATCGGCCTGGCCAGCCTGGTGGCGCTGCTGGTGGCGTTGCACCTGGCGCTGCCCTACCTGGTACGCGACTACCTCAACGACAAGCTGGCCGACATGGGCGACTACCGTGGCCACGTGGCCGACGTGGACCTGGCCTGGTGGCGCGGGGCCTACCGGATCAACGGCCTGCGGATCGTCAAGACCAGCGGCAAGGTGCCAGTGCCGCTGCTGGATGCACCGGTTATCGACCTGGCGGTCAGCTGGCACTCGCTGATCTACGACAAGGCCGTGGTGGCGAAAGTGATCTTCGAGCAGCCCGAACTGAACTTCGTCGACGGCGGCAACAAGCAGGCCTCGCAGACCGGCCAGGGCACTGACTGGCGGCAACAACTGGAAAAGCTGCTGCCGATTACCCTCGATGAAGTGCGTATCGACAATGGCACCCTCACCTTTCGCAATTTCAATTCCAACCCCCCGGTCAACCTCAAGGCAACCCGGCTGGACGCCACCATCAGCAACCTGACCAACGTGCGCGACAAGCAAGGCCGGCGCGACGCCAGCTTCGAGGGCACGGCGCTGATCGCCGGCAATGCCAAGGTCGAAAGCCGCGCCACCTTCGACCCGTTCAGTGACTTCGATGACTTCGAGTTCCGCCTGCGTGCCACCGGCATAGAACTGCGCAACCTGAATGACTTCGCCAGTGCCTACGGCAAGTTCGACTTCAGCGCAGGGCATGGTGACGTGGTCATCGAGGCGCAGGCGGAAAACGGCCGCCTCAATGGCTACATCAAACCGCTGCTGCGTGACGTGGACGTGTTCGACTGGCAGCAGGATGTCGAGGACAAGGACAAAGGCTTCTTCCGCTCGGTGTGGGAGGCCCTGGTGGGCGCCTCCGAGACGGTGCTGAAGAACCAGCCGAAAAACCAGTTCGCCACCCGGGTGGAGCTCAGCGGCAGCGTGCACAAGCAGAACATCAGCGCCTTCGAGGCCTTCCTGCAGATCCTGCGCAACGGCTTCATCCAGGCGTTCAATGCACGCTATGAGCAACCGGCGCCGAAGTCCGACTGAAACAGCGTGACGGGACATTCAGGGACTGAATACCCGGTCCGCGTTTGCAGCTGCCCGGGCCCGCGTTATAGTCGGTAACAAATCGAAAACAGGTGTTGGGCCATTCGCGGGCGCGCCCGCTCCCACAGGTACTTCCGCAGATTCAGAAGTTTGTGCAATTCCTGTGGGAGCGGGCGTGCCCGCGAAGAGGCCGGCACAGGCTTACAACAGAGGACAGCCCCATGAAGTTCGAAGGCACCCGCGACTACGTCGCCACAGACGACCTGAAACTGGCAGTAAACGCGGCCATCACCCTCGAACGCCCGCTGTTGGTCAAGGGCGAACCCGGCACCGGCAAGACCATGCTCGCCGAACAGCTGGCAGCTTCGTTCGGCGCGCGCCTGATCACTTGGCACATCAAGTCCACCACCAAGGCCCACCAGGGCCTCTACGAGTACGACGCGGTCAGCCGCCTGCGCGACTCGCAGCTGGGCGTGGACAAGGTCCATGACGTGCGCAACTACCTGAAGAAAGGCAAGCTGTGGGAGGCCTTCGAGGCCGAGGAGCGGGTCATCCTGCTGATCGACGAAATCGACAAGGCCGACATCGAGTTCCCCAACGACCTGTTGCAGGAACTGGACAAGATGGAGTTCTACGTTTACGAAATCGACGAGACCATCAAGGCCCGGCAGCGCCCGATCATCATCATTACCTCGAACAACGAAAAGGAGCTGCCCGACGCCTTCCTGCGCCGCTGCTTCTTCCACTACATCGCCTTCCCCGACCGCAGCACCCTGCAGCAGATCGTCGACGTGCACTACCCGAACATCAGCCAGGCGCTGGTCAGCGAGGCGCTGGACGTGTTCTTCGACGTACGCAAGGTACCTGGCCTGAAGAAAAAGCCTTCCACCTCCGAGCTGGTCGACTGGCTCAAGCTGCTGATGGCCGACAACATCGGTGAAGCGGTGCTGCGTGAACGCGACCCGACCAAGGCGATCCCGCCGCTGGCCGGTGCGCTGGTGAAGAACGAGCAGGACGTGCAACTGCTCGAGCGCCTGGCCTTCATGAGCCGGCGCGGCAACCGCTGACAGGAGCCGGGCCATGCTGCTCAACCTGTTCAATGAAATGCGAGCGGCCAAGGTGCCGGTGTCGGTGCGTGAACTGCTCGACCTGCACCAGGCCTTGCAAAAGCACGTGGTGTTCGCCGACATGGACGAATTCTATTACCTTGCCCGCGCCATTCTGGTGAAAGACGAACGCCACTTCGACAAGTTCGACCGCGCCTTCGCCGCTTACTTCAAAGGCCTGGAAAACCTCGACCAGCACATCGAGGCGCTGATTCCGGAAGACTGGCTGCGCAAGGAGTTCGAGCGCTCGCTCAGCGACGAAGAACGCGCGCAAATCCAGTCGCTGGGTGGCCTGGACAAGCTCATCGAGGCCTTCAAGCAGCGCCTGGAAGAGCAGAAGGAGCGCCACGCCGGCGGCAACAAGTGGATCGGCACCGGCGGCACCAGCCCGTTCGGCTCGGGCGGCTACAACCCCGAGGGCATCCGCGTGGGCGAGGCTGGCAAACGCCAGGGCAAGGCGGTGAAGGTCTGGGACCAGCGCGAGTACAAGAACCTCGACGACCAGGTGGAACTGGGCACGCGCAACATCAAGCTGGCCCTGCGCCGGCTGCGCAAGTTCGCCCGTGAAGGCGCCGCCGAAGAGCTCGACATCGACGGCACCATCGACCACACCGCGCGCGATGCCGGGTTGTTGAACATCCAGATGCGCCCGGAGCGGCGCAACACCGTGAAGCTGCTGTTGCTGTTCGACATCGGTGGTTCCATGGACGCCCACGTCAAGGTGTGCGAAGAACTGTTCTCGGCCTGCAAGACCGAGTTCAAGCACCTGGAGTATTACTACTTCCACAACTGCGTGTACGAGTCGGTTTGGAAGAACAACCTGCGCCGCACCTCGGAGCGGTTTTCCACGTTCGATCTGCTGCACAAGTATGGCGACGACTACAAAGTGATCTTCGTTGGCGATGCGGCCATGGCGCCTTACGAAATCACCCAGCCCGGTGGCAGCGTGGAGCACTGGAACGAAGAAGCCGGGTATGTGTGGCTGCAGCGTTTCATGGAGAAATTCAGGAAGATCATCTGGATCAACCCCTATCCCCGGCAGGCTTGGGACTACACCGCCTCGACCCACCTGGTGCGGGAGTTGATCGAGGACAAGATGTACCCACTGACCTTGCAGGGGTTGGAGGAAGGGATGCGGTATCTGTCCAAATGACGTACCTACGGGCTGCATACGAGCAGGTTATCGTAGGCGCCCGTAGACCGTAGGGTTCAATTGTTGACAGCGAAACGGCCTGATCATTATCGCAATCACTGACCACGCCACGATCGAATGTCTTCCTGTATCGGAGCAAGCAACTTTCTAGCAACCGAATTGATGCGGATATGAGCGCGTTCGCTCTCAAACTGAATCATATTCCTCCACTTGTATAGCTGCCACTCCAGACGCTGCCTTTGCTCTGGCGAAGGCGCCTGCAAGTGCGACTGAATTCTGGAAGGCATACTAACAAACAGCGAGCGCGCATCTTCAAACACTTTTCGGCTAAAGGCAAACAGCCCCAGCGGCGTCTCGGCTCGCGGATTACGCCTCAGCGCTTCAATATGATTAAGCACATTTGCCGCTTCAGCCGCTTCAATCTGCAGAGCATAATCCGGTGAGCGCTTAACAAGCTCCAAAAGTTCGCCGGGGCTGGATTGGTCGAGTTTAAACTTTGTTTCATTCCAGGTGAGTTTAAGAGAACGCCCCCTACCCGCCATAATTCGACTGGGCACCCGGGTCTTGCCTGTCGGGTCATTGTAGTTGACTGGATCACCACTGCAATACGCGTAGCCGTTTCCCCCCCCATCACCAAAGGGGCTTAAAGCATCTGACGAAGTAAATCTCATCAGGATCGGACTGTAAGAACGTCTCCCAGCACCGAGCGGATAGCACCCCGATATTCTATCAATACGTTCACCAGCATACCCAAGCGCAAAACATTCGATCAGCCGCGATGAAGAGTACCCATGCGGTGTGTAATCCATGTGGACACCTTATCAATTTTCAAGCCTACTCAAAATCAAGGTGGACTCAGAAAACAAGCCTAACGACCTCCTCTCAACAGGATAGTCAGTGCCCCACATGAATCAACTAGCAGAATTATCAGGCACGCGTAACCTGACCGTTACTCAAGCGCTTGCGCCCACTGCAGCCAAGGGTGAACTCAGATGACATCAGAAACACTACCGCGAGGTATAGTTCTAAACAAACGGTATCTGTGGGCTCTAGCGAAGACGGAAGAAGGGATAAGACCTGTCCAAGTGGGGGGCTGTGCCGGCCCTTTCGCGGGTAAACCCGCTCCTACAGGTATGGCGCAGGCCTGTGTGGGAGCGGGCGTGCCCGCGAAAGGGCCCGCAGCCTTACAACCACCGGCCCAAGTATTGCTGCTGCTCCCGCCACGCCTCATCCTGCACCACCGCCCTGAACTTCACCTGCGCCCCCGGCATGCACTGCGCCAGTTGCGCCAACGCCAGCGGCGTCAATGCCCCCAGGCGCGGGTAACCGCCAATGGTCTGCCGGTCATTGAGCAACACGATCGGTTGCCCGTCCGGCGGCACCTGCACCGCCCCCAGGGGAATGCCCTCGGAAATCATCGGCGCACCCTGGTAGACCAGCTGCGGCCCCAGCAAGCGGATGCCCATGCGGTCGGCCCGGCTGTCCAGGGTCCAGTCCGTGTTGAATGCCTGGTACAGGCTGGTACCGCTGAAATCGCCGAGCTGCGCGCCCATCACCAGGTCGAGCACAGGCTTGTGGTGATAGCGCGGGCGCAACGCATCCGGCACTTCACGAAGGGTTGCCGGCGTACCCGCAAAAGCCAGCCGCTGGCCTTTACCAAGCGCAGCGCCCTGGCCGTCTGTACCGCCCAGCGCTTCGCGCACCACGGTGGCACAGCTGCCCAGCACCGCCTCGCCGCGAAACCCGCCAGGCGCCGCCAGGTACGCCCGAACGCCCTGCTTGGGCTGCTTCAGGGCCAAGCGCTGCCCTTTGCCCAAAGCAAAGCTGCGCCAGGGCGCTACCGGCTGATCATCAACTCGCGCATCCAGGTCGGCACCGGCCAGCGCCAGCACACAATCCTGCTGCGCCACCACACAGAAGCCACCCAGCGCGACCTCCACCACAGGTGCGGCCAGCGAATTGCCCAACAGCCAGTTGGCCCAGTACATCGCCACCCAGTCCAGCGCCCCGCCCTGGGTCACGCCCAGGTGCCGTACGCCGAAGCGCCCGGCGTCCTGCAACTGGCACAAGGCGTTGCTGGCCTCGATCGTCAACTGCTTCATCCTTGCGCCTCCACATCGCCGCCCAGGGCCAGAAACTCATCACGCGTAACCGCCACGAAGCGCACCCGGTCACCGGGTTGCAACAGGCTATAGCCCTCACGTTCATGGTCGAACAGGCGCACCGGGGTACGCCCGATCAGGTTCCAGCCCCCCGGCGACACCGCCGGGTACGCTGCTGTCTGGCGCTCGGCAATACCCACGCTGCCCGCCGCCACGCGCTTGCGCGGGGTGCTCAGGCGGGGGCTGGCCAGGCGTTCATCGACCAGGCCCATGAAGCCGAACCCGGGGGCGAAGCCCAAGGCAAAAACCGGGTACTCGCGCTCGCTGTGCAAGCGGGCCACTTCACCCTCGGTCAAGCCGCTGCGGGCAGCCAGTACAGGCAGCTCCGGGCCGACGCTGGCGTGGTACCACACCGGGATCTCGTGGCGCCGGCCACCACTGCCGGCGTCAGGCTGCAAACCGTCCAGGGCCTGGGCGATCAGCGCCCTCGCCTCGGCCGGCGGCAGGTCGAAGTGCACCATCAGCGTGGTGTACGACGGCACCAAGTCCAGCAGGTGCTCGCCGAACGCTGCGCGCAAGCACTGGCTGGCAGCAAGCATCCACGGCATGTTGGCCTCGTCGATACGCTCGAACAGGCGCACCATCAGGCTGTCGACCGCGACCACTTCGATACGCAGCTTCATCATCGCTCCATGGCATCGAGGGCTTGGCGAATCTGCCGCACCGCTGCTACCGAACTGTCGTTGTCGCCATGCACACACAGTGTGCTGGCCGCCAGCTTCAAGGCACTGCCATCGTTCGCCACCAGCGTATCGCCACGGGCCAGGCGCTCGGCCTGCTCCACCACACGCGCCGGGTCGTGATGCACGGCGCCGGGCAGGCGCCGCGAGACCAGGTGGCCGCTGGCGGTATAGGCCCGGTCGGCGAATGCCTCGAACCACAGCGGCACGCCGATTTCATCGCCCAGCGCCTGGGCAGTACGGTTGTCGGCGGTGGCCATCAGCATCAGCGGCAGGTCGCTGCCGTAAGCCGCCACAGCTTCCAGCACGGTGCGCAGCTTGAGCGGGTCGGCCATCATGTCGTTGTACAGCGCACCATGCGGCTTGACATAGGCCACACGGCCGCCGAGCACCTTGCAGATGCCCTCCAGTGCGCCGATCTGGTAGTGCAGCAAATCGCGAATTTCCTCGGGGCTGCAGGCCATGGACCGGCGCCCGAAGCCGACCAGGTCCGGGTAGGCCGGGTGGGCACCGATCGCCACCCCGTGCTCCAGTGCCAGGGCCACGGTGCGGCGCATGATGCCAGGGTCACCGGCATGGTAACCGCAGGCGATGTTGGCGCAGTCGATGTAGGGCATGACCTCGGCATCCAGGCCCATGCGCCAGCTGCCAAAACTTTCACCCATGTCGCAATTGAGTAGCAGGCGTTCCACCACGCGGCCTCCGTTGTTGTCGTGCATGTGCCTACCTTACCGCGTTTGCAGATGCTTGCTGCAAGCTTGCGCCAACATCGCTAACGCGGATCCTGTAGTCAAACTCGGTCGAGTGATTGGGCATAGTAATCCCACAAGCACGCGTTAATACGCAGCGAACTGACGCGCTGCACAACGAGCGGAAATATTAATTATTAATTGTCAGCACAAAGATCAGAAGCATCCTACATACATCCGCTCTCTGCGCGCTATAGCTTTCGCACCTCAACTGACAGAAGTTGTAGTTGGGGCTTTTCATGGATATGAGGTCGGAATACACATGATGACGGGAGAGCAAATCCTGGTTGAGTGGGAAAAACAATGAATACCCTGTCTTTTTCAATAATGATCATAGGCAGCGTAGTCATTGCATTCACATTACGGCACCTGTGCTCCGGACGACATCTAGGTTATTCGCTGCTCTTTATCTGCTTTGCCTACAACGTGTTCTTCATAACGTATTATATGAGAGCAATCGAACAATCCTACTTCTTGTTTGTCGGCTACCAACCACTCTTACTGACGTCAAATCCAGCGTTAGGGTGGATGACTCTGTTTGGAATTTTCCTGCATTGCGGTGCGATGCCTAGCAAGCGAGTGCCTGGAAGAAAATGCCGTTAATCCTATAAGCGCAAAACTGGCGTGAACAGCGGCACCTGCGCGCCAGCACTCAGCGCCAGCTCTCTTTCACCACCCGACGCCGCCCCCCGAGGATCACCCAGCCAAGCCCCAGCAATAGGCTTTCGACCAAGAACGCCAGCACGAACCCTGCGCCAACACCCCAGCCGATGGCCTCGGGCACCAGCAGAATCTGGTAGCTGTAGCCGTTGAGGGTTTCTTCACGCAGCTGCGGGTCGGCCTGCACCAGCACATGCCAGGTGCGTGCGGCCCAAGGCCCTTGCAGGGCCTGCCACTCGTTCTCCAGCAACTGGTTGCGGATGATCAGGCTTTCGATGCTGTTGGCGTCACTGTTGAACACTGGGTCATCACTGCTGCGGTAGTGCCGTAGCAAGGCCTGCAGGTCGCCATTGAAAAAGCGCTCGGCCGTCTGCTTGAAGCCGTCCAGCGCCTCGCGCGACTCGTACAGGTGCGCCTCCACCCGCTGGCTGTAGTCTTTCACCAGCCCCGGCACCTGAATACCGGCCAACAGGCCGAAGGTGAACAGCAGCAACCGCAGGTAACTTCTGAACATGCAGCGTCCTTAGCTCTGGCCGTGCGCCACACATTCACCGTGCCGCCACAGGGCCCATTGACCCGGCTCGTAGCGCTGCCAGGTCTCGTTCTCGGTCAGGGCCTCGGTGGCAATCACCGTGACCACGTCGTTGGGGGTGGTTTGCGTATGGAAGTCGACGATCAGGTCGACATCCTTCAAGCGTGCCGCACCAAACGGCGCACGCCGGGTAATGTGCACCAGCTTGGTCGAACAGAAGCAGAACAGCCAGTCACCGTCGCTGAGCATGCAGTTGAACACGCCCTGCCCGCGGTAACCGGCACAGGCTTCGACCAGCACCGGCAACAGCTGTTCCACCGGCACCGGCTCGGGGAAGGCGCTGCGAATGCGGTTGAGCAGGTCGCAAAAGGCCGCCTCGCTGTCGGTATCGCCTACCGGCCGATAGAAACTGCCCAGGCCCTTGAAGGCGCCCAACTGGCCGTTGTGCGCAAAGCACCAGTTACGGCCCCACATTTCGCGCATGAACGGGTGGGTGTTGGCCAGGCAGACCTTGCCGACGTTGGCCTGGCGGATATGGCCAATGACCACTTCGCTCTTGATCGGGTAGCGCTGCACCAGGCTGGCTACCTCCGACTCGCTGCTGGCAGCCGGGTCCTGGAACAGGCGCAGGCCGCGCCCTTCATAGAAGCCGATGCCCCAGCCATCGCGGTGCGGGCCGGTGCGGCCACCGCGCTGCATCAGGCCGGTAAAGCTGAAGACAATGTCGGTAGGGACGTTGGCACTCATGCCCAACAGTTCGCACATGGCTGTGTCTCCGCTTACAGACGGGGCTCGACCCGGCCATTTCCCCGGGGTGCCGCAGGTGGCGGGAGGTCACGGTAACGGTCGCTGCGCTCGGCGGCCAAAGGGGCCTGGGCGCCGAGCCGGTCATCTTCGGCCTGCTCGCGCTGGGCCGCGGCCTCAGCCTGGGCCCGCCGCTCGCGGGCGCGCTTTTCCAGCGGCCAGCGCAGCAATACGAAGAGGGCATACAAGGCAAAGGCGATCATGCCGTACATGGCAAAATCGGAAACTGCGCGCCAGGCATTGTTGCCAACCTTGAACGCCACATCCAGGGTGGTGATGGCGATGGCCGGAGCGAAGCTGTCCTTGACCGGGTCAACCACGGTCGGCGTCAGCAACAGCACCGCCAGCACCACGCGCAGGGGCTCGCGCAACCAGCGCCACATCCAGCCGGTCAGTTTGAAGCCCACCAGCAGGCAGCCCAAAGCGGCAACCGCGTACAGGCCCCAGGCCAAGGTGTAGTCGTTCTCGATCATGGTGTTCGTGCAAGCCAGGCAAAGAGGTGCCTATGATAAACACTTTTCCGGGCGCACACAGTGTTTGCCTGCGCCGGCCGCTTCGCAGCCGGGCCCAGGCCACCCCAACCAAGAGATCCTCGATGCCGACCAAGCCCCAACCGCCGATTGCCCATGCCGACCAGGCCGCCGACCCGTATGCCTGGCTGCAACAGCGCGACACCCCCGAGGTGCTCGCCTACCTGCAGGCCGAAAACGCCTACCAGCAAGCCTGCCTGGCCGACCAAGGGCCCCTGCGCGAGCAATTGTTCGAAGAGATCAAGGGCCGCATCCAGGAGACCGACCTGTCGCTGCCTTCACCCTGGGGGCCGTACCTGTACTACACCCGCACCACTGCTGGCGACGAATATCCGCGCCACTACCGCTGCCCACGCCCGGCCGACGACAGCAACACCGTCGATGAAAGCCAGGAACAGCTGTTGCTCGACCCCAACGCACTGGCCAACGGCGGCTTCCTGTCGCTGGGCGCGTTCAGTGTCAGCCCCGACCACCGCCTGCTGGCCTACAGCCTGGATACCAGTGGCGACGAGGTCTACAGCCTGTACGTGAAAGACCTCGCCAGCGGCGCGATCACCGCCCTGCCCTTCGAAGACTGCGATGGCAGCATGACCTGGGCCAACGACAGCCAGACCCTGTTCTTCGCCGAGCTGGACGACACCCACCGGCCATGGCGCCTGTGCCGCCATACGCTGGGCAGCCCCGGTGCCGAGCGCGTGTTCGAGGAGCCCGACGGGCGCTTCTTCCTGCATTGCTACCGCACCAGTTCCGAGCGCCAGCTGGTGCTGCTGCTGAACAGCAAGACCACCAGCGAAGCCTGGGTGCTGAACGCCGAAACCCCACAGGCACCATTCGTTTGCCTGGCGCCACGTGTCGAGGGCCATGAATACTTCCCCGACCACGGCCAGCTCGACGGCGCGTGGTGCTGGTTCATCCGCACCAACCAGGACGGCATCAACTTCGCCCTGTATTACGCCCCGGCTACCGAGGTACCGGGCCGCGAGCAATGGCAGGCACTGGTGCCGCACCGCGAGGCAGTCATGCTTGAAGGGCTGAGCCTGAATGCCGGCGCACTCACCCTGAGCCTGCGCGAAGGCGGCCTGCCGATCATCGAAGTGCGCCCGCAAGGTCTGGCGGCCTACCGTGTCGAGCTGCCGGATGCCGCCTACAGCCTGTACGTGCAAGACAGCCTGGAGTTCGCCAGCCCCCGCCTGCGCCTGCGCTACGAAGCACTCAACCGCCCGGCCCAGGTGCGCCAGCTGGAACTGGCCAGCGGCGCCCAGGTGGTGCTCAAGCAAACACCGGTACTGGGCGCCTTCGATGCCGACGACTATGTCAGCGAACGCTTGTGGGCGACTGCCGCCGACGGCACCCAGGTGCCGATCAGCCTGGTGCGTCGCCGCCAGGACCTGGGCCAGACCGTGCCGCTGTACCTGTACGGTTACGGCGCCTATGGCGAAAGCCTCGACCCGTGGTTCTCGCATGCACGCCTGAGCCTGCTGCAGCGCGGCGTGGCCTTCGCCATCGCCCATGTACGCGGTGGTGGCGAGCTGGGCGAAGCCTGGTACCGTGCCGGCAAGCAGGCGCACAAGCACAACACCTTCAGCGACTTCATCGCCTGTGCCGAACACCTGTTCGCCCAGGGCGTGACGGCGCCCGACCGGCTGGCCATCAGTGGTGGCAGTGCCGGTGGCCTGTTGATCGGCGCGGTGCTCAACCTGCGCCCCGAACTGTTCCGCTGTGCGGCCGCCGAAGTGCCGTTCGTCGACGTGCTCAACACCATGCTCGACCCCGATCTGCCGTTGACCGTGACCGAGTACGACGAGTGGGGCAACCCTGAGGAGCCGGAGGTGTACGCGCGGATCAAGGCATATGCGCCCTACGAGAACGTGAAGGCCCAGGCCTACCCGGCGATGCTGGTGGTGGCGGGCTACAACGACAGCCGCGTGCAGTACTGGGAGGCGGCCAAGTGGGTGGCGCGGCTGCGCACGCGCAAGACCGATGACAACCTGCTGTTGCTCAAGACCGAGATGGGCGCCGGGCACGGCGGGATGAGCGGGCGGTATCAGGGGCTCAAGGATGTGGCGCTGGAGTATGCGTTCGTGTTTGGCGAATTGGGTATCGCTTGAGATTGCCGGGGGCGCTTTGCGCCCCTTTCACGACACAAGGCCGCTCTCATAGAACAGTACATAACTTATTGATTTAGCGGGGTCTTTGTGGGAGCGGGCGTGCCCGCGATCACCGGCGTAGCCGGTGCCAGCCACCGCGCTGGATTCTTCGCGGGCACGCCCGCTCCCACACAGGCCGCGTCGCGGTTACGAATTGAGTTCTCTGCGCGACAGCGCAGCCCGTAGGGCTGTGTTATCTCCCACAGGGCACTGGCCCCCTAGTAATCCCACCGCCAACGCACCGCTGCAGTCAGTCATCATCCTGCGCCGGCTTCGCCGGCTCCGGCCGCAACCCCGGCAAGGGTTGGTCCTTCGGCGGCCCGGGCACCGGCATCGGTGGCAGCAAAGGCGCACCCGGCTGGCTGTCATAAGCCTTGGGCGGCGTGCTCGGGGTGATCTGCGGGTAAGGCGTGGGCGTTGGCGTACCCGGCGCACCGGGCACCGGGGTCGCCAGCCGGGGCGGCGTACTGGCGGCATCTGCCATGGGCAGGCCCGCCAGCCACAGCACGGCTAGGATCGCGCGCAACATCAGTAACCTCCTGTCGGGAACCTTCCTACAGGCTACGCCTAAATCAACGCTTTCGCCTGTCCGCCCGCCCTGCAAGCGCGCTAGACTCAATGGCATAACCGTCACCTGCCTGATCAGAACAAAGGAAACACCATGAGCGCCTCCTCTTCCGCTGCCGCCACCGCGCGCCTGGACCGCATTCTCGCCGACGCCAAGCGTGACAAGGAAATGGGCTACCGCGACAAGGCCCTGAGAATGTACCCGCACGTGTGCGGCCGCTGCGCCCGCGAGTTCGCCGGCAAGCGCCTGAGCGAGCTGACCGTGCACCACCGCGACCACAACCACGACAACAACCCCCAGGACGGCTCGAACTGGGAGCTGCTGTGCCTGTACTGCCACGACAACGAGCATTCGCGGTACACCGACCAGCAGTACTTCAGCGAAGGCTCCACCAGCACCCCGAGCATCGCCAAGGCCACGCACAACCCGTTTGCCGGCCTGGCTGGCTTGCTGAAGAAAGACTGACCATCGATTCGCCCCCCGCTGCTACCGGGCAGCCCGTATAATCGCGCTTTTTTTCGCGAAGGGCCCCGGTACGTGGCAAACAAACGATACAGCTGCATCGGCCTGTTCAACCCCAAGTCGCCGGAAAACGTCGGCTCGGTGATGCGCGCCGCGGGCTGCTACGGCGTCAACTCGGTGTTCTACACCGGCAAACGGTATGAGCGCGCCCGTGACTTCGTCACCGACACCAAGCGCGTGCACTACGACATCCCGCTGATCGGCATCGATGACCTGCAACGCATCATTCCGCTGGGCTGCACCCCGGTGGCGGTAGAGCTGGTGGACGGCGCCCGGCCCCTGCCGGAATACACCCACCCGGACCGCGCCATCTACATCTTCGGCCCAGAAGACGGGTCGCTGAGCGAAGAAGTGCGCGGTTGGTGTGAAGAGACCATTTACATCCCGACCGAGGGCTGCATGAACCTGGCGGCGACGGTGAATGTGGTGCTGTACGACCGTATGGCCAAGGGGCTGAATACCCGGTCGGGGCCCAAATTCAAGTAAAAAGCCGCCCTTGCAGTGGCTGTACCGGCTCATCGCCGGTACAGCCACTGCAAGGGCGGCCAGGTGCCGAACTCCGTCAGAACAGCACCGGTCTTGCTCAGCTCACGAAGCGTTGATCCAGATGGTCTTCAGCTCCGTGTATTGGTCATGGGCCCAGATGGACTTGTCGCGCCCACCAAAGCCAGACTCCTTGTAGCCACCGAACGGCGTGGTCACGTCACCTTCGCCGAAGCAGTTGACCGTGACCACCCCGGCGCGGATTTCACGCGACAGGCGCAGCGCATTGCGCAGGCTGCCGGTGTAGGCCGAGGCGGCCAGGCCGTACACGGTGTCGTTGGCCAGCTCGATGGCTTCATCAATCGTTGCGAAGCTGGTCACGCTCAGCACCGGGCCGAAGATTTCCTCGACGAACAGCTTGCTGTCACGGCCAACGTTGTCAACGATGGTCGGCTGCACATACACGCCGTTCTCGGTTTCGCCGCCCTGAACGATGCTGAGTTTTTGCCCGGCAGCGTATTCCAGGTACGACTTGACCTTCTCGAAATGCGACTTGCTGACCATCGCGCCCAGGCGGTTGTCCGGGTCCAGCGGGTCGCCCAGCTTCCAGTCCTTCAAGTGCTTGGCGATCAGGCCCAGCAGTTCGTCTTTCACGTCCTTGTGCACGATCAGGCGCGAGGAGGCCGAGCAGTTCTCACCCATGTTCCAGAACGCACCGGCGGTGACGAACTGCGCCACTTCGTCGAGGTCTTCGCAGTCGTTCATGACCACGGCCGGGTTCTTGCCCCCCAGCTCCAGAACGATGCGCTTGAGGTTGGACTCGGCAGCATATTTCAGGAACAGGCGGCCGGTGTCGGTGGAGCCGGTGAAGCTGACCATCGGGATGTCCATGTGGCGGCCAATGGCCTCGCCCACTTCACGGCCACCACCGGGCACCAGGTTGAACACACCGGCCGGGATACCGGCTTCATGGGCCAGCTCGGCCACACGCAGGGCACTGAGGGTGGTTTCCTTGGCCGGCTTGACCACGATCGAGCAACCGGCGGCCAGCGACGGGGCGATCTTCCAGGCCAGCATCAGCAGCGGGAAGTTCCATGGCAACACCAGGCCGACCACGCCAATGGCTTCACGCACCACCATGGTCACGGCAGCGTTGCCGGTCGGGGCGGTGGCGTCGTAGATCTTGTCGATCAGCTCGGCGTGCCAGCGGATAGTGTGGATGGTCTCCGGCACGTCGACGGTCTGGCATTCACTGACCGGCTTGCCGCTGTCCAGCGCTTCCAGCACTGCCAGTTCGTGGGCGTTGTCTTCCAGCAACTGGGCGAACTTCTGCAGCACGTGCTTGCGGTCGTTCGGCTGCATCTTCGACCAGGTGCCTGCCTCGAACACCCGCTTGGCCGCCGCCACGGCGACGTTCACGTCGTTGACGTCGCAGGCGGCGACTTCGGCCAGCTGCTTGCCGGTGGCCGGGTTGGTGGTGACGAAGGTGCGGCCAGAGATTGCATCGCGGAACTCACCGTCGATGAACGCCTGGGTGCGCAGTTGCAGGTCGGCGGCGATGGCCGCGTATTGTTCCTTGCTCAGCAATTCAGCCATTTTTTCCAGCCTCCTTATTTGATCTGGGCGATGGTGGCCTTGAGGTCGGTGACCACACGCTGAAGTTCGGCCTTCTCGGCGTCATCCAGGTCGTACAGCGGCTTGCGCACACCACCGGTCTTCAGGCCGTTGAGGGCAACGCCGTGCTTGATCGCCTGGACGAACTTGCCACCTTCGAGGAAGTCCATCAGCGGCATCATGGCGCTCATGATCTTGCGGCCTTTGTCGAAGTTCTTTTCGATCACGCAGGCCTCGTACAGGGCCACGTGCTCGCGCGGGATGAAGTTGGAGCCGGCGCAGACCCAGCTCTGAGCGCCCCAGGCGAAGAACTCCAGGGCCTGATCGTCCCAGCCGCAGGACAACTGGATGTTCGGGCGATGGATGGCCAGGCGGTGCAGCTGGGCCATGTCGCCGGAGCTTTCCTTGATGGCGACGATGTTCTTCACGTCGGCCACGGCGTCGAAAAACGCCTCGCCCATGCTCACGCTCATGCGGCCTGGGTAGTTGTAGAGCATGATCGGCAGGCCGGCGGCAGCGTCCACGGCTTTGACGTGCAGGGCGATTTCCTGCTGGGTCGGCAGCGCGTACGGCGGGGTACCGACCAGCAGCGCATCGGCCTTGATTTCCCTGGCATGCTGGGCGAAGGCCACGGCGTCTTCGGTGCGGATGCCACCGGTGCCAACGATCAGCGGCAGGCGGCCGTTGAGCACGTCCTTGGCCTGGGCGGCCAACTCGACACGCTCCTGGGCGGTGTGGGCGTAGTACTCACCGGTGGAGCCACCAATGATGACGCCGTGGATCTTCGCTTCGACCAGGTATTCGAGGACCTCGGCGAACGCCGCCTTGTCGATCGAGCCGTCCGCAGCCAGCGGGGTGATTGCCGGGGTGTAGATGCCTTCGAATTTCACGGTAGATTCTCCAGTGCGTTGCTCAGTGTTTTGAAGGCCGCAGCACACGTGGCTGCGGCGGGTCATACGCATTCAGCTCAGCGAAGCCGCTTGTTGCAGGTTGAGCGAGCGGGTTTCCGGGGCCAGCGCGACGGAAATCGCCAGGCCGATGAATGTCACCGCTGCAGCGGCGTACATGGTCGCGCCGATGCCATAGCTGTCCAGGGCGATGGGCACCAGCCAGGTGCCGATCGCGGCGCCAACGCGCGACAGCGAGGTGCCCACGCCCACCGCGCCTGCGCGGATCTCGGTGGGGAACAGTTCGTTGGGGTAGACCAGTTGCAGCACCTGGGCGCCGCCGATGAACAGCGCGTAGGCGCCGAACAGCGCCAGGATGAGCATCTCGCTGGCGTTGCTGAAGGCGCCGAGCCCGAGCAGCGCCAGCCCCGACCAGAAGAAGCTGTGCAGCAGCGTGGTGCGCCGGCCAATGGTATTCAGCAGGCGGGTACCGATAATGCAGCCGACCACGAACAGGCAGGTGATCGCCACCGAACCAATGGCGGCCCAGTCCCCTTTCAGGTTCAGTGCGCCCAGCACCTTGGGCGCGAAGGCATACACGGCGAACACCGGGATCACCGAGCACGTCCAGAACAGGCTGACGAACAACATGCGCTTGCCGTAACCGGAGTGCAGCAGGCTGAGGAACGACAGCTTGCGGGTCTTGGGCTCTTCCGGCAGGTTGTTCAGCGAGAAGCCAGGGCCGTACACACGCTTGATCACCTGCTCGGCTTCGGCCGAACGGCCCTTGCTGATCAGCCAGCGTGGCGATTCCGGGGTACCCAGGCGCAGGGCAAACAGCAGTGCGCCGATCACCGCGGCACTGGCCAGCACCAGCCGCCAGGCGTCTTCACCGCCGTGGCGCAGAATGGCCTCACCGACCATGTAGGCGGTGGCCGCACCGGCAAACCACAGCACGGTCAGGGTGGCCAGGCGCGGCCCGCGGTTTTTCTTCGGCAGGAACTCCACCAGCAACGAGGTGGCCACCGGGTATTCAATGCCCACGGCAATGCCGATGGCAAACCGCAGCAGGAACAACGCCAGGGCCGACTCCACCCAGAACTGCGCCAGCGAGGCCAGGATGAACAAGGTCGGGCCGACGAAGAACACCCTTTTGCGGCCAAAGTGGTCGGTGAGCCAGCCGCCGAAGAAACCACCGAAGAAAATGCCGATCAGCGCCGATGCGGCAATCATGCCTTGCCAGAAACTGCTCAGGCTCAAGCCTGCAGACATCTGCACCATGGCCACGCCAATGATGCTCAGTACATAGCCGTCAACGAACGAACCACCACCGGAACGCAAGGTCAGCAACTGGTGAAAGCTGTTGATCGGTACTTCTTCAATCGAAACATTCGGACTTGTCATTATTGTTCCTACCATTTCTGCTTACTACGTGTTTTCAAGGCGAACGCGCCCGCGAAACTGAAAAGACTGTTCAGCCCCGGGGACCCGGTAATAACCACCGGTGGTCAATTTCGGGCCGAGCGAGCCCGTGCCGGCTAACTGGATGCCGACCTGTCTGTGCTATGCCTGATGCCTGTCAGCGATCAGCTTTCTTTGCCAGCGCGGAACTGCCCCCACATCAAGTTGGCGTTCAAACCCAACGAAACCAGGGGTTGCGGCGGGTTCGCGGAAGGCCCGGGGGCATTTAGCAAAAACTCGATAAGTTCGTTCTTGTCGCCCGCCAGCCAGTCAGCCAGCAACTTGCCGGTGACCGTGCCACGGGTAACGCCGAGGCCGTTGCAGCACAGTGCGCCGACTACATTGGGCGCCAACTTGCCGAAAAACCCCATGTGGTTGCGCGACAGCGCCAGGGCACCGCCCCAGGTGTACTCGAAGCCCACCCCGGGCAACATTGGAAAGCGCCGGGCGAACGATTCACGGTGGCGCTCGGCAAAGCGCTGCAGGAACTTGCGGTTGCTGCGCCCGTCGGGGTTGTAGCTGAAGCTGTTGCGGATCAGCAGGCGGTTGTCGACGGTACGGCGCATGGTGGTGCCGAACGGGTCGGCAGGGATCACGCCCCAGTAGGGGTTGCCCCCCAGCCGCGCCTGCTCTTCAGCGGTCAGTGGGCGGGTGATGCTGCCGTAGGTGAACACCGGCAGCATGCGGCCCTTGAGGAAGCCGAAACTCATGCCGAAGGCATTGGTGGTCAGCACCAGCTTGTCGGCTGTGATCGAGCCCTTGGCGTGGCGCAGCACTACCTTGTCGCCATACTCCACATCGGTGATGGGCGTGTGCTCGTATAGCGAAACATTGCTCGGCAAGCTGTCGGCCAGGCCCTTGACCAGGGCCGAGGGCTGCAGCAAGGCAGTGCCCGGGGTGAACAGGCCCTTGCGGTAGAAATGCGTGCCAATGTGCCCGGGCAGGTCACGGCCCTCGATCACCTCGTAAGGCTGGCCCAGCTTGTCCAGGCCGCGGCGGTAGGCGTCCAGCACGGCAATACCGCGGTCCTCGACGGCCGCCTGGTACTTGCCGCAGTGGCGGAACTGGCACTCGATGGCGTAGCGCTCGATCAGCTCCTTGAGGTACGACTGCCCGCCCAGGTTGAGCTTGAGCACGGTTTTGGCGATATCGATGTCGCCAATGTAGTCCTCGGCCCCGATGTCGTGCGGCAGGTCGATGGCAAAACCGGCGTTACGCCCGGAGGTGCCGAAGCCGACCTCCTGGGCTTCGACCAACACCACTTCGTCATGCGGAAAGTTCGTTGCCAGTTGGCGCGCAGCAGCCAGGCCGGTGAAACCGGCGCCGACGATCACCCAGCGGGCCTGGGTGTTGCCGCTGTGGGCCGGCCTTGGCGTGCGGGGCTGGCTCAGGTGATACCAGCCACAGGTGGCATCATCGGCAGGTAACGAACTTATTCTTGTCATTGGGCTAACCTGGTGCTTGTTGTCGTCGAGCGGTCAGCCAGCGCCGGCCTGACCGGGTCATTCATATCTGTATGGGTACATCCAGCCCTTGTGGTGCGGCGTATTCAGCCATGCGCCGGCGCGACAGCTCGAAGTGCTCACGCACCAGTTGCCCAGCCGTTTGCGGGTCACGGCGCTCGATCGCATCGATCATCTGGTCGTGCTGCGCGCAAGCGGTTTCCAGGTCACGTTGCATGTCATCGGTGGTCGGGTGGCGATAGAAGATCTTGCCCAGCCGGGTGTGGTCGATCAGCAAGCGACGCAGGCTCGGCAGCAGGTAGTCGTTGTGCGCCATCTTGCCGATTTCCAGGTGGAAGGCGTCGTTGTAGAGCACGCGGTTTTCCACATCACGGTCTTCGATCGCCTGGCGGAACTGGGCCTGGATGGCCTTGAGCGCGTCGATTTCATCGGCACTGGCATAGGTGGCGGCCAGCTGCGTGGTTGCAATGTAGATCAGCGGTGCGGCAACGAAAAAACTGTGCAGCGACTCGTGGTTCATGGCCGCCACCCGCGGTGCGCGGTTGGCTTCCAGTTCGATGTAGCCCTCGGCGGCGATCTGGCGCAGCAGTTCACGCACGGGTGGGCGCGACAGGCCGAATTCGTCGCACAGGGCCAGTTCGTCCACTACCGCCCCCGGGGCCAGTTCCATGCTCAGGATCCGGCGGCGCAGCGCCTCGGCCAACACCGCCTTGCGGTCCGGTGGCACTTGCGCTTCGAGGGGTTGAACGGTGGCTTTCATGGCGGCCTTCTTTGTGGTCATGGCGCTGTGTCTACTATTTGTATAACGACTATAGGGCACTGTTAGACAATGTGTCTACAGCATTTCAGATAAACGGCTGAATCTGTCTGAGCCTTTGTTTTCAAGGCCTCCAGCGGTTTCGACAGCGGTGATTAAACACCCTTGAAGCTGCATTGCCAAACCGGACAGGGTATTCGCCATATACGACACAGCCAGCTGCTTTTCACCGTTTCAACCCCACCCAGGGCTCGCCGCCGAGCGATGCAACTGAACGCTGGCGTTGCCGTGCAGGTCAGCTGCTTACATTCCACAAGGAGGGTTTGCCATGCTCGATAGCCATTCCGCTGCGTCGTCGCAGCACAATGTTCATGGCCTGGAACGTGCCAGCTCGCTGGCCGGTGGTGCGCTGATGTTCAGCAAAGGGCTGCGCCGTGGCGGCCTGGTTGGCTTGCTGCAGATGGCGGTGGGCGGCCTGGCCGTGGCGCGTGGGGTCAGCGGGCACTGCGCCACCAAGGCCTGGTGGCAGCGGCACCGGCAGGAGTATCAGCGCTTGCGCTCGGATATCGAACGTAGCGCGGCGGACCTGGAGGCGTTGAAGGCCAGCGCCGAGGCGGCGACGCGCGGGGTGACGGTGACCGGGAAGGATCCGTTGGCTGGCGGTTGATTGATGCATTGCCTGTGCCGGCCTCTTCGCGGGCTTGCCCGCTCCCACAGATGTTGCGCATGCCTTAACTTGTAGGAGCTGGCAAGCCCGCGAAGAGGCCGGCACAGGCAATAGGAATTTCTAGCGCAAAGCCTTGCTCTGCAACACCTCAGACCGCCGCCCCAGCACATTCTCGCTGATCTGCACGAACTCTTCAGTACTTACACTCGGCAAGCGCATCAGCCCGTGCACCACATCATCCAGCGAACGCTTGGCCTGGGTATGGATGCGGATTTCCTTGTCCAGCGCCTGCAGCAGCATCACCCCACGGGCGACCTGCGCCGGGGTGGCCTGTTCGCCACGCAGCCGGGTCACCTTCGCGCCCTGCTTGCTCAGGCGCGCCTGCCAGGCCTGGTAGCGGTCGTCGCTCACCCCGCCAGAGCGGCGCAGCAACTCGCTGGCGTAGTAATCGGTCAGGCTTTCCACCAACCAGTCATTGCCATCACGGGCGCGGATCTGGGCAAACAACTGCACCACCTCACGCAATAACGGGCTGCTGCCGTTCTCGCTGACCATCGGCCTGCCACTGTGCAGGTACACCGACCCCTGCGCCGCCATCGCCCCACGCCACATCCCGTCACGCGCGCCCACCAGCAACAGCTTCGGCGGGTTGCGCGGGAACACTGCCTGCAGTTGCGGCCAGACGAAGGTGAGCAAGGTCAGGCTGTCCATACGCCGCATGCCCTGCCCCACCGGCGCGGCCACGGTCACGTCGGTATCGCCCAGACGGGCGCGGCGGCTGCCCAGGTCACCGGCGAGCATCCAGCCAGTAGGGCGGTCGAACAGGCGCGATACATTGTCGATGCGGAACTTGTCCTGGCCGACGCGCGGCCAGGGCGTTTCGATGCTCTTCCAGCCCGCTGGCAGGTCGAAGGCCAGGCGCGCCACCAGCTCTGTTCCATCCTGCTGGTCGAGGCGCGCTGGCGGCACCAGCTGGTCGCCCAGGAACAACGCCCAGTGCGGGGTGATACGCGACGAAAACGCGCCACTGGCAAGCTTCTGGTCCAGCAGCACGCGGTAGCTGAGGCTAGTCTTGCCGGCCGCAGGCTGCCATACCCCCCGCTGCCCGTTCAGTTGCCATTGGCCATCGGCCTGGAAGCCGCTGTAGGCCCCGGCCTTGCCCAGGTCGAAGTCAAGGCTGCGCACCGCGCTGCCGTCCGCCAGGGTCAGGCGAACTTCTGCCTGGCCGCTGGCGGGCAACAGGCGCACTTCGTAATCGAGATTGACCTTTTTCGCCCAGGCGGGCGCACTGGCCATCAGGCCCAACAGCAACAACAGCTCGCAACGCATACAGAAACTCCTTGTTCCCCGTGGCAGCGGGCCGCGCTGCTCAGCTGGCGCGGAAAATCAGGTGGTCTTCCCAGTCGTCTTCGTGCACATCCTGCTCCCTGAGCATACGCCCCGCCTGGGAAATGCGCTGTTCATGGACCTGTTGGCGGTCGCCACAGACCAGGTGGTGCCAGGCGGGCAAGTCCTTGCCCTCGCTGACCAGGCGGTAACCACAGGTACTGGGCAGCCAGGTGAACTGGTCGGCCTTGCCCGGGGTGAGCTGGATGCAATCCGGCACCTGGGCGAAGCGGTTGGGGTAGTCGCTGCACTGGCATGTTTGCAGATCCAGCAGCTTGCACGCGATACGCGTGTAATAGACGCTGTTGTCGTCCTCGTCCTCGAGCTTTTGCAGGCAGCACAGGCCGCACCCGTCGCACAGCGACTCCCACTCCTGGGCATTGAGTTGTTCGAGGGTCTTGCGCCGCCAGAACGGCGCGTTGTCAGCGATCATTACACGGTTACCTGCATTCATCTTGTGGTCGCGGCGCGCAGCGGCGCCAGTCTAGAGCCTGGCCTTGAGCAAAGCCAGGCCGCTTGTCAGTCGCTACGCGAAGCAGTAGCGTGCGCGTTTTCCGTCCGTTTGCAGGAGCCGCCATGAGCGCCAACCCCCGCGTTGCCGATTACGCCATCAACGAGCAGTTCATCAACCGCTGGTCGCCCCGCGCCTTCACCGCCGAACCGATCAGCGAAGAGACCCTGCTGAGTTTCCTCGAAGCTGCCCGCTGGGCACCGTCGGCGTACAACTCGCAGCCTTGGCGCTTCCTGTATGCCCGCCGTGACACCCCGAACTGGGAGCGCTACCTGAGCCTGCTGGTACCGTTCAACCGTAGCTGGGCGCAACAGGCGTCGGCGCTGGTGCTGGTGATGTCCAAGACCACTTTCGCCGCCCCGGGTGCCACCGAAGAAAAACCGGCACTGTGGCACACCTTCGACACCGGCTCCGCCTGGGGCCACCTGGCCCTGCAGGCCAGCATCAGTGGTTGGCATACCCACGGCATGGCCGGTTTCGACCAGGCGCTGGCGCGTCAGGAGCTGAAGATCCCTGAAGGCTACGAGCTGCATGCCATGGTGGCGATCGGCAAGCTCGGCGACAAGGCCAGCCTGGACGAAGCGTTGCAGGCGCGTGAAGTGCCCAGCCCGCGCAAGCCGCTGAGCGAGCTGGCGGCTGAGGGGGATTTCAGCCTGTAAGTTTTGGGTTGGCAGTACTGGCCCATTCGCGGGTAAACCCGCTCCTACGCCACCCATTGTAGGAGCGGGTTCACCCGCGAACAGGCCGGCACAGGCCAAAGCAGTCAATAGCCCCTGGCGAAGTCCACTTCACCGCGCAACCCCTGCCCGGCTTCATACGCCCGCATATTCTCGACAAACAACCGCACCATCGCCGCCGGCGAGGTGGGCGCCGAGCTGTGCCCGGTCAACAACAAGCCCCAGGCCGTCCAGAACGGGTGCTGCCTGGGCAACGGCTCCTGGCGGCACACATCGATCACCGCCCCGGCCAGATGCCCCTCCTTCAACGCCGCTACCAGGTCGGCATCGACCACCGCCGCACCCCGCCCGGCATTGATGAACAGCGCCGTGGGCTGGAAGCACTTGAACAGTGCGGCGTTGTACAGGTCGTGGGTAGCCGGGGTATCCGGCAGCAGGTTGAGCACGTAGTCGACCTGGCCAACCATGCGCGGCAGGTCGGCCAGCGCCGCCACTTCAACGAACGGTGCCTGCTCGCGGGCGTTGCTGGCAACGCCGTACAGCACCACGCCAAACGGCTGCAGGAACTCGGCCACGCGCTGGCCGATGTCGCCGGTGCCCACGATCAGCACCCTGCGCCCTTCCAGCGTTCGCCCCGGGCGGTCGTCCCAGCGCCGCTCGACCTGGCTGACCAGGCGCGACAGCACCTCGCGCTCATGGCCAAGCATGTAGGTGAGCATGTACTCGGCCATTACCTGGCCGAAAATGCCCACCGCTCGGGTCAGGCGATAGTCACGCGGCAAGCCGTCGGCCAGCAACGGTGTGATGCCGGCCCAGGTCGACTGCAGCCAGCGCGGTTGGTGGCCCTGGCGCAGCAAGCTCGCCAGCAGGTCGGGCTGGCCCAGCCACACCGGGCAACGCGGCGCCTGGCGGGCCAGTTCGGCCGAGTCGCCACTGGTCAGGATTTCCAGTTCAGGCGCGGCTGCGCGCAAAAGCTCGGCGTAGCGGGCATGGTCATGCTCGGCAATCAGTACGCGCATGTTCAGGCCGGGTCGTTGCGGCGCAGCAGCTCTTCGGGCAGGTGCTCGATGTACTCGTCATCCGGCGGTGGCATCTGCAGGTGGTAGCCCTGGTTGTCGAGGTTCTCCAACACCTTGGTGATGTCTTCGCGGGCCAGCTTGCGTTCCGGGCTGAGCACCAGGTCGAAGGCATGCACGGGGGTGCCGAAGAACGGCAGCAGGCCTTCTGGCACGCGCTCAAGGCCGTCAGCCTTGAGCACGTACAGGTACATTTCGTTCTTGCGGGGGCTCTTGTAGATGGAGCAAATGCGTTTCATCGGGTCTCTCCGGCGCCTGCAAGGCTGTCCAGCAGGGCCTGGCCCATGCGCTCACGGCGCCAGCCGCGCAGCGAATCGGGCAATTGATAAGGGCCATTGGGGTAACCGCTCTTGAGCAGTGCCTCCAGGGCTTTTTTACGCAGCATCAGCTCAGGGGCAATGCCCAGGCGCTCGCCTTCGGCCTGGCCGATGGCGCGCAGCTGCTTGAGGATGCCGCTGGCTTCGATCGGCAGCGGCTCGGGCAAGGGCGCTGGCCACTGCTCGGCAGGCAGGCTGGCGGCGCGCTTGATCAGCTGGATGAGAAACTCACCGTCCTGACGAATGGTGCGCGGGTGCATCTCTTCAACCTTGGCCAGTGCCGACAGGTTGCTCGGCTGGTTCTTGGCAATGGGCCACAGCGAGTGTTCCTTGAGCACGCGGTTGCGAGGTACATCGCGGCTGCGGGCAGTAAGCTCGCGCCAGGCGCACAGCTCACGCAGCACGGCCAACTGCTGGGGCGCCAGCTTCCAGGCCAGCTTGACGTCGCGGTACAAGGTGGCTGGCTCGACTTCGCGACGCAAGGCGGCGACCAGCTCGGCGCCATCCTCCAGCACCCAGGCGTATTTGTCGTCGCTAAGGCGCGGGCGCAGCACGGTAAACAGCTCGGCCAGGTGCACGGCATCTTCGGCCGCGTAGCTGACCTGGGTGTCCGACAGCGGGCGCTGCAGCCAGTCGGAGCGGGTTTCGCCCTTGGGCAGGTCGATGCCCAGCACCTCCTGCACCAGGCGCGAGTAGCCCATGGAGAAGCCAAGGTTCAGGTAACCGGCGGCCAGCTGGGTGTCGAACAACGGTTGTGGCAACTTGCCGGTCAGGCGCAACAGCACTTCGAGGTCTTCGCTGCAGGCATGCAGCACCTTGACCACACCGCTGTTTTCCAGCAGGTCGGCCAGGGGTTGCCAGTTGCCGATCAGCAGCGGGTCGATCAGGAAGGCCCGTTGGCCGTCACCAATCTGGATCAGCCCGGCCTTCGGGTAAAAGGTGTCGACCCGCATGAACTCGGTATCGACGGCGACAAACGGCAGTTGCTGCCAGTCGCGGCAGTGTTCAGCCAGGCTCTGGTCGTCACATATCCAGTGAATTTCGATGGCCACAAGGCTCTCCCACTAACATTGGCGCGCAGTATATACGGCGCGGGCACTGCTGGTGAAACCCGGGCCATCCTTGATATCGATCAATGGTGCGTTTGCACGCAGGGTGTAGGCGTCAGCGCTTGGCCGTCAGCCACGGGCGGCAACTGGCGAACATGTCCAGCGACCGTTGGTAGACCTCGGTGTGTACCTGCAGCAGGCCAAGCATCGAGTGGAACAGGTTGTCTTGCGACAGCGGGGCGTCGCTGAGCTTGGCCAGGCAGTCGGTATCGAGGCCGAAGTCCTCCTTGTAGCTGTCGGAGAACCACGTCAGCAGCGGAACGTGCTTCTGCTGCTCGGGGGCGATGGCGTACGGTGTGCCGTGCAGGAACAGGTTGTACTCACCCAGCGACTCGCCATGGTCGGACAGGTAGATCATCGCCGTGTCCACCTTGTCCTGCTTGCTGCGCAGGGTGTCGATCAACGAGGCCAGGACCTTGTCGGTGTAGGCCAGGGTGTTGTCGTAGCCGTTGATGATTTGCTGTTCGCTGCACTGGTTCAGGGCGTTGCTCTGGCAGACCGGGCTGAAACGCTCGCCGCCTTCGGGGTAGCGCTTGAAGTACTCGGGGCCATGGCTGCCCATCTGGTGCAGCACCAGCACGGTGTCCTTGTCGAGGTTGTCGATCAGCGCATCCAGGCCTTGCAGCAGGATCTGGTCATGGCATTCACCGCCGGCGCACAGTTGCGGGTCCTTGAGGTTGCTGACATCGATGAACTGCACGCGATCGCAAGTGCCCTTGCAACCCGACTGGTTGTCCCGCCACTGCACGGCAAGGCCGGCACGCTGGAGGATGTCCAGCAGCCCTTCGCGGTTCTTGGCGACACTGGCGTCGTAGTCCTTGCGCTGCATGCCAGAGAACATGCACGGTACCGAAACCGCCGTTTCCGTGCCGCACGAATGCACGTCGGAGAACGCCAGCAGGCCCTGTTCCTTGGCCAGGTTCGGCGTGGTATCGCGGCCATAGCCCAGGACACCGAAGTGGTCTGCCCGGGCACTTTCCCCGACCACCAGCACGGTCAGCGATTTGCGCTCATGTTTCTGCCAGGCCACATCACGCTTGGCATCTTCGCCGTAAGGCTGGAACGGCCGCGCTGCGGTACCAACCCGTTCGCCGACATAACCAATGGAGGCGCCCACGATATTGCTTGGGGTCAGCATCAGGCGCAGTTCGTGGTGGTTGCGAAACAGCGACGACAGCCCTTGGTAGTTGACCAGCGCCACCGAACCCAGCGCCACCACGCAGGCACCACTCACCAGCAGCTTGCCAAGCAGTTCGCGGTGCCAGCGGCGGTAGGCGATCTGCGCCTTGCACACCAGCACCGAAGGCAACACCCCCAGCAGCAGGATGTAAGCGGCAAACTTGAACGACATCAGGTCGCGCACTTCCGCCACATTGGTTTCGGCCATGTTGCGGAACATGCCCGCATCGATAAGTACGCCGTACTGGTTCATGAAGTAAGCCACGCCGGCGCCACTGATGAACAAGACCACAAGTAACGGCTTCAACACATAACGGAAGGCAAATAAAGTGAGTACCAGGTTGAACGCGAACAGCATCAGCACGGCGAACGCCAGAATCAGCCACAACCCCGACAGGCCGGGGGGCACGACCGCTTGCAGATGCTCCCAAAGGAACATGTTGAAGCCGATCAGCAGGTACAGGCTGGCCAGCAGCGTGACCCATTCAGTCCGCAGGGATTTGAAATTGAGCATCAGTGTTCGCAATCAAGAGTGGTTATCAACCCCACGGCCCGACGGCACCGTGGGAAAGTTGGGCGAATTCTAGAAAGCGCACCATCAATTTTTTGTGAAAAAGTCGGTAACAATTTAGTGATGGCGAGGCTTTTGCCCGTTAATGCCGTTTTCTTCAGCTGCCGTTCAGCCTGCAGCCCGTGAACGGCTTGCGCAAAGACGGCTATCCTCAGTGGTCAGGACCCAATCGACAAACCTGACAGAGGTGAAGAAATGCCAGTTCCGCATGATCTGCTCGCTGACCTGCACATTACCGCTGAGAAGTTCCAGGCACTGATGGACAACGACCAGGCGCTGCATACACTGCACAAGGAATACAACGCCAAGGACAAGGAGGTGGTGGCCGCCGAAGGCAACGGCACCAACGACGACGCCGTCAACCGCCTGCGCAAGGAGCGGTTGTTGATCAAGGACAAGATCGAACGGATCATTCATCCGCCCAAATCTTGACCGGGCATTTTCTTTGAATTCACCGGCCCTATCGCCGGCAAGCC
>NZ_QJRK01000019.1:68876-70724 GCF_003205245.1 Pseudomonas sp. MB-090624
GCAAGCCCTCACACAGCAACCAGCGCTTTCAACGCCCCATCCAGGTCCTCGATCAGGTCGCGGTAATCCTCGATCCCCACCGACAGCCGCAGCAGGTTCTCGCTGATGCCCATCACGCCCTTCTGCTCCGGGCTTAGCGAGCAGTGGGACATGCTCCACGAGTGGTTGATCATGCTCTCCACCCCGCCCAGCGAGTCGGCCAATACAAAGATCTGCAGCGCCTCGACCAGGCGGTTGAGCGCGGCGCGGTCGCCCTTGACCTTCATCGCCACCACCGCGCCGCCACTGCGCATCTGGCGCTTGCACAGTTCATGCTGCGGGTGGCTTTCCAGCCCGGGGTAATACACCTGCTCCACCTGCGCGTGGTTTTCCAGAAAACGCGCCACCTGCAGGGCATTGGCGCACTGGCGCTCCATGCGCACATCCAGGGTCTTCAGGCCACGCAGGGCCAGGTAGCAGTCGAACGGCCCCTGCACCGCGCCGATGGCCATGCTGATGCGGCGCAGGCGCGCCAGCAGCGCGTCATTGGCCGCGACCACCACCCCGCCAGTCAGGTCAGAGTGGCCGCCAATGTATTTGCTGGCCGAGTGCATCACCAGGTCCACCCCCAGGTTGATCGGGCGCTGGTTCCACGGCGAGCAGAAGGTGTTGTCGATGCAGGTGAGGATGCCCTTGGCCCGCGCCAGGTCGCACACCGCCTTGATGTCGACCAGGTGCAACAACGGGTTGGTCGGCGACTCGATCCAGATCAACTGGGTTTCGGGCTTGATCGCCGCGGCCACCGCGCCCAGGTCGTTGAGGTCGACATAGGTGGTGGTCAGGCCTGAAGTACGGCTGCGGTAGTCTTCCAGGATGCGGAAAGTGCCCCCGTACACGCCGTTCATCACGACCACGTGGGCATCCTTGGGCAGCAGCTCCAGGACCGTGGCGGTGGCATTCACCCCCGAGGCGCAGGCCACGGCACCCACGCCCTCTTCCAGCGCCGCTACGCAGGTTTCGTAGGCATGCCGGGTGGGGTTGCCCACGCGGCTGTAGGAGTACTCCGGCTTGTCGTCGAGGCTGCGTTTGGTGAACGAGCTGGCGGTGACGATGGCCGGGAAAATGGCATTGTCGGCAACACTGAACTGCTCGCCAGCGTGAATGGCACGGGTGGCGAAATTGCGCGGCTTGTCGGACATGGTCAGGCCCATCGGCAGAATGAAAGCTGCCACTATGGCACAAGCCAAATCGCCTGGCCTTGGGGTAACCTGTGAAATATTTTCCGGCACGGCCAGCGCGCGATATGGACAGCTTCGACCAGCACATTCTTACCCTGCTTCAGCGCGATGCCTCGATGTCGCTCAAGGACCTGGCCGAAGCCGTCAACCTGTCCACCACCCCGTGCTGGAAGCGGGTCAAGCGCCTGGAAGAAGAAGGCTACATACTCGGCCGTGTCGCCCTGCTGGCCCCTGAACGGCTAGGGCTGGGGCTGACGGTGTTCGTCCAGCTCAAGACCCAGCGCCACGACAGCGCCTGGCTGGCGCAGTTTGCCGCGACAGTGACCGGGTTCGAGGAGGTGATGGAGTGCTACCGCATGTCTGGCGACTGGGACTACATGTTGCGGGTGGTGGTGGGAGATATTGCGGCGTATGACCGGTTTTACAAAAAGCTGATTACCAGCACCGAGGGGTTGTCGAACATTACCTCCAGTTTTGCCATGGAGCAGATGAAGTACACCACGGCTTTCCCGGTGAACCGTGGCTGATGGCTGTGGGGCATATCGCCGGCAAGGCGCACAGGGATTGCATCAGGGCTGACAGGTGGTTGCCAGGCGATATGCAGCGCCTGGGAGATCGAGCGCCGCCCGCG
>NZ_QJRK01000019.1:70824-100418 GCF_003205245.1 Pseudomonas sp. MB-090624
CTTTCCCGGTGAACCGTGGCTGATGGCTGTGGGGCATATCGCCGGCAAGGCGCACAGGGATTGCATCAGGGCTGACAGGTGGTTGCCAGGCGATATGCAGCGCCTGGGAGATCGAGCGCCGCCCGCGCGGCGCATCGCGAGCTTTGCTCGCTCCTACGTTTGTTTCGGGCCAATTATGCCTGGGGGATTGGCGCGCGAACGCTTTGGCGCATGCCTCAATATTGTGCCGGACAAACAAGGCGGTCGCGCGCACCTGGCACATGGGTTACTGGCCCGAAACAAACGTAGGAGCGAGCGGAGCTCGCGATGCGCCGCGCGGGCGGCGCTCGATCTCACAGGCGCTGAAGATCCTGCGCCTACCCCCGCCCGCGACAGGGCCCTTGCAGGCGCCCGTCAATCCGAAGCCAGCACCGCCGCAATCCGGTTGCCGGCCTTGGCCTTCTCCAGCTTGATCGCCACAAACTTCGAGGTCGGGGTGTACGTCCCCTCGCCATAACTCTCCAGCGGCACCAGCGGGTTGGTCTCGGGGTAGTAAGCCGCCGCCTGCCCTTGCGGCACGTCATACGCCACCAGGCGGAACCCCGACACCCGCCGCTCCACACCATCCTCCCACAGCGACACCAGGTCCACGTGCTCACCCGGTTCGAAGCCCAGGCGGCGGATGTCGGCCTCGTTGACGAACACCACTTCGCGTAGGCCGAACACCCCACGGTAGCGGTCGTCCAGGCCATACAGGGTGGTGTTGTACTGGTCGTGCGAACGCAGGGTCTGCAAGATCAGGTCGGGCTTGTCCCCGCGGGCCAGCACCTTGGCGTTGACCAATCCCTCGGGCAGCGTGTGGGGCATGAAGCGCGCCTTGCCGGTGGCCGTGCGGAAGTTGCGCTCGGCAGCGTGGTTACCCAGGTGGAACCCGCCAGGGCTGTTCAGGCGTTCATTGAAACGCGCGAAGCCAGGGATGACGTCGGCAATCATGTCGCGGATGCGGTTGTAGTCGGCCACCGCATAGGCCCAGTCGATCGGCTGGTTGCCCAGCGTGGCCTTGGCCATGCCGGCGATGATCCATGGCTCCGAACGCATGTGCGGCGAGCGCGGGCGCAACTGGCCATGGGAGAGGTGCACCATGCTGAAGGTGTCTTCCACGGTCACGCCCTGGGGCCCTGCGGCCTGCAGGTCGATTTCGGTACGGCCCAGGCATGGCAGGATCAGCGCGTCGCGGCCGGTGACCAGGTGCGAGCGGTTGAGCTTGGTGGAAATCTGCACGGTCAGCGCACACTTCTGCAGCGCGGCATGGGTACGCGGTGTATCCGGGGTGGCTTGGGCAAAGTTGCCGCCCAGGGCGACGAACACCTTGGCCCGCCCCTCCTCCATGGCCTTGATCGCCAGCACCGCATTGTGCCCATGGGCACGCGGCACACGGAAGCGGAAGCGTTTTTCCAGGGCGTCGAGCAGTGCTGCCCGGGGCTTCTCGTCGATGCCCATGGTGCGGTCGCCCTGCACGTTGCTGTGGCCGCGCACCGGCGACAGGCCAGCGCCGGGCTTGCCGACGTTGCCGCGCAAAAGCTGCAGGTTGACGATTTCCTGCACGGTTGCCACCGAATGGCGGTGCTGCGTCACGCCCATGGCCCAGCACATGATGACCCGCTCGGCCTTGCGGTACATACGCGCGGCCAATTCGATCTCGGCCAGGGTCAGGCCAGACTGCTGAACGATGTGTTCCCACGCCGTGGCGTCGACCGCCGCCAGGTAGCCATCGATACCGCTGGTGTGTTCGGCGATGAAGGCGTGGTCGAATACTGGCGGTTCGCCCTTGGCCTGGGCCTCGCGTTCCCACTGCAACAGGAACTTGGCAATACCGCGCATGGCCGCCATGTCGCCACCCAAGGCTGGGCGGAAGTACGCGCTGGAAGTCGGCTCGGAGCCATTGCTGAGCATTTCGAACGGGTGCTGCGGGTGCTGGAAGCGCTCCAGGCCACGCTCTTTGAGCGGGTTGAAGCACACCACCTGGGCACCGCGCTTGACCGCTTCACGCAGCGGTTCGAGCATGCGCGGGTGGTTGGTGCCGGGATTCTGGCCAATCACGAAAATGGCATCGGCCAGTTCCAGGTCGTGAAACACCACGGTGCCTTTGCCCACCCCCAGGGTTTCCGACATGCCCGAGCCGCTGGCTTCGTGGCACATGTTGGAGCAGTCCGGGAAATTGTTGGTGCCATAGGCACGCACGAACAGCTGGTAGAGAAACGCTGCTTCATTGCTGGCCCGGCCCGAGGTGTAGAACTCGGCTTCGTCCGGCGATTGCAGTGCGCGCAGGTGCCGGGCAACCAGCTCGAACGCTTCTGCCCAGGTGGTTTCCACGTAATGGTCGGTGGCTGCGTCATAGCGCATCGGGTGCGTCAGGCGGCCTTGGTACTCAAGCCAGTAGTCGGTCTGTTGCTTCAACGCGCTGACGCTGTACTTGGCAAAGAAGGCCGGGTCCACCGAGCGCCCGGTGGCTTCCCAGTTGACCGCCTTGGCGCCGTTTTCACAGAACTTGACCATGTCGCTTTCCGGCGACTCGCCCCAGGCACAGCCAGGGCAGTCGAAGCCGCCGTTCTGGTTGGTCTTGAGCATGGCACGCAGGTTCTTGAAGGCGTTGTCACTGCCCAGCCAGCTCTTGGTCACGCTTTTCAGCGCCCCCCAGCCGGCGGCGGCGCCTTTGTAGTCCCTGATGTGTTCGTCCTGGCTCATGCGGTGAATCCTCACGCTTCGGTGCTTTGTTTCAGCCTATGGAGCGTGGGGCGGGGCGTCCAATCGAAAGATCTTACGGCGTGATAAGCGCTTTCGATCACGGCAGCCAGGCGACGAGCTGCCAGGCCGCATGATAGAGACCGTCGATCATGCAGTCGGACAAAGCAATTTGACGGCCCTGCGCCCAGGTTATAGCTTGGACAGAAATGCCCCCCTTCCCAGACGCGAGCGCGAACGTGGAACAGAACAGCCGGGCCCTGATCGACGGCTTCAACCGGAAAATCGACTACCTGCGGATGTCGGTCACCGACCGCTGCGACTTCCGTTGCGTGTACTGCATGGCCGAAGATATGCAGTTCCTGCCGCGCCAGCAGATTCTCAGCCTGGAGGAACTGTTCCAGGTGGCCGAGCGCTTCGTCGCCCTCGGCACCCGCAAAATCCGCCTGACCGGCGGCGAACCCCTGGTGCGCCAGGGCATCGTCGACTTGTGCGGGCGCATCGCCGCCCTGCCCGGCCTGCGCGAACTGTGCCTGACCAGCAACGGCTCGCAGCTGGGCCGCCTGGCCCAGCCGCTGTTCGACGCGGGCGTTACACGCCTGAACATCAGCCTCGACAGCCTGGACGCCGACCGCTTCAAGCAACTGACCCGTACCGGCGACCTGCACCAGGTGATTGCCGGCATCGACGCAGCCCGGCAGGCCGGTTTCAAGCGCACCAAGCTCAACTGCGTGGTGCTCAAGGGCCGCAACGACCATGAACTGGTCGACCTGGTGCGCTTTGCCATCGACCGCGAGCTGGACATCACCTTCATCGAAGAAATGCCCCTGGGGGTGATCAGCGAGCATGAACGTGGCGAGTCGTTCTGCTCCAGCGATGAAGTACGGGCGCTGCTGGCTGAACAGTTCACCCTGGTCGAGTCCACCGAAACGTCGCAGGGGCCGGCCCGTTACTGGCGCCTGGCCGAAGCGGCCAACACCCGGGTCGGCTTCATTTCGCCGCACAGCCACAACTTCTGCGCCACCTGCAACCGTGTGCGCCTGACCGTCGAGGGCCGCTTGCTGCTGTGCTTGGGCAACGAGCATTCGGTAGACCTCAAGCACGTGCTGCGGGCCCACCCAGGCGACCCCGACCGCCTGGAAAAGGCCATCCGCGATTCGCTGCACCTGAAGCCCTACCGCCATCACTTCGAAGTCGGTGGCGACGTGCAGATCCTGCGCTTCATGAACATGACCGGCGGCTGAGCAGCTGCCTCTGGATTGCCATGATCGTCCACCCCGCACCCGATGTGTTGCGCGTGTTGTTCACCCTCAAGGGTTCGATCATCAAGCGCATTGCCCTGCGCTGCCTGATGGTCACCCTGCTGGCGGCACTGATCGTGCTGGTCGAGCGCCATTACCCGGCGTTTTTCTACCCGGTCAGCGCCACCCCATTCACCTTGCTGGGCCTGTCGCTGTCGATCTTCATGAGCTTTCGCAACAACGCCTGCTATGACCGTTGGTGGGAAGGGCGCAAGGCCTGGGGCAAGCTGATCATCGAGACCCGCTCGTTCGTACGTGAGAGCGTGGTGATCGGCGATGAAGCACTACGCCGTGAGCTGCTGCGCAGCCTGTGCGGGTTTGCCCATGCGCTGAATGCGCGGTTGCGCAACGAAGACGACCTGGCTGCCGCCCGCCCATGGTTGCCCCGGCCCGAGGCGCTCAGCCCGCACAACGTGTGCGACAGTATCCTGCGTGAGGTGGGCAGCCAATGCTCGCGGCTGGCCGAGCGACAACAGATCAGTGACTGGCGTTACAGCCTGCTGGAGCAGCGGCTGGTGGGGCTTACCGAGGTGCAGGCCACCTGCGAGCGCATCAAGGGCACGCCACTGCCGTTTCCCTACACACTGTTGTTGCACCGCACCATCTACATCTTCTGCCTGTTGTTGCCGTTTGCCCTGGCCGAGCCGCTGGGCTGGCTGGCGCCGCTGTTCACCACCATCGTGGGGTACACGTTCTTCGGGCTGGATGCGATTGGCAACGAACTGGAAGACCCGTTCGGGCGGGATGAGAATGACCTGCCTACCGATGCCATGGTGCGGACGGTGGAGCGGGATGTACTCGCGGGGTTGGGGGACCAGCAGTTGCCGCCGGCGTTGTTGCCGGTGGGGCATGTGTTGAGCTAAGGGCCCTATCGCCGGCAAGCCAGCTCCCACAGGGACCACACAGATTTCAGAACCTGTGCAATACCTGTGGGAGCCGGCTTGCCGGCGATAGGGCCGGTACAGGCGAACGATCAGCCCCGGCTTGCACAGGCCTCGATGGGCAGCAGGTGCTTGACGAAGTTGCACGGCCGGTGCCGGGCATCCAGCTGCTCGGCCAGGATCCCCTCCCACGCTGTACGGCAAGCCCCGGTAGACCCCGGCAGGCAGCACACCAGCGTGCGGTTGGCCAACCCGGCCAAGGCTCGGCTTTGCACGGTCGAGGTGCCGATGTCCAGAATCGACAGCGCGCGGAACAGCTCGCCAAAACCGTCGATGCGTTTGTCCAGCAGGCACCCGACCGCCTCTGGCGTGCTGTCGCGGCCGGTAAAGCCGGTACCGCCGGTGATCAGCACCACCTGCACCTGGTCATCGGCAATCCAGGTGGCTACCTGGGCGCGGATCTTGTACAGGTCGTCCTTGAGCAGCGCCCGCGCCACCAGGCGGTGGCCGACCTCTACCGAACGGCTGGCCAGCAGTTCGCCGGAGGTGTCGTTGTCGAAGGTGCGGGTATCGCTGACAGTCAGCACGGCGATGTTCAGCGGTACGAAGACCGCATCGGGTTGGACGCGCACAACAGGAACTCCTTGAATGGCCTTTTCGCCACGCTAAGGGGATGCTCCGAGGGCGTCCAATCGATATGGCGAACCGTTCCATCGACAGGCTCTATCGCTGCCTGGAGGTAGCCGCAGCATCTTCAGCGCCTGTGAGATCGAGCGCCGCCCGCGCGGCGCATCGCGAGCTGCGCTCGCTCCTACGTTTGTTTCGGGCCAATTATGCCTGTGGGATTTGCGCGCGAACCCTTTGGCGCATGCCTCGATGTCGCGCCGTATGAACCAGGCGGTCGCGCGCACCTGGCACAGGGGTTACTGGCCCGAAACAAACGTAGGAGCGAGCGCAGCTCGCGATGCGCCGCGCGGGCGGCGCTCGATCTCACAGGCCCTGCATTTCTTGTGACAAACACCTGTCAGCCCTGACGCGATCCCAGCGGAAGCTGGCTTGCCTGCGACAGGGCCCGCCCAGGCAGCATCTAACAATGGCCAGCCACCGCAGAGTTGGTTAAGGTCAACACACCCCGCATGCCAGGCACTTCCATGGACATCAAGCAGCTCAAGTTCCTCATCGCCCTCGACCAGACCCGCCACTTCGGCCAGGCGGCGGCGCTGTGCCACATCACCCAGCCGACGCTGTCCATGCGCCTGCGCAACCTGGAGGACGAACTGGACCTGGTGCTGGTCAAACGTGGCCAGCGCTTTGAAGGCTTTACCGAAGCCGGCGAGCGCATTCTGGCCTGGGCGCGCACCCTGCTGGCCGCCCACGACGGCCTGCAGGCCGAAGCCGCCAGTTGCCGGGGCCAGGTGGTCGGCAGCCTGCGCCTGGGCACGGTGCCGCTGGCCAGTTTCAACCCCATGCACCTGCTGCTGCCGCTGCGGGAAAAATACCCGGAGCTGCACTTCCAGCTCAGTTCGCTGAGCTCGGAACAGGTCATCGACGGCCTAAGCCGCAACCAGCTCGATCTGGGCATCTGCTACCTGGACCAGGTCAACACCAGCTTCTTCGAAGTGATCGAGCTGGGCATCACCACCATGGGCCTGCTGCATGACACCCGGCACTTCCGGTTTGCCAGCGACAGCTTGCGCTGGGACGAACTCGGCGACATTCCGCTGGGGTTGCTGAGCAAAGGCATGCACTACCGCCAGTCACTGGACCTGAGCTTTCGCAGCCGTGGCCTGGAGCCCAATGCGGTGCTGGAAAGCGATTCGAGCTTCCAACTGATTCAGGCCATCAACACCGGCATGTGCTGCGCGATCATGCCACTGGACTGCGGCCTGGAAGACCTCAGCGAGCACTTGCGCATCCTGCCGGTGGCCGACGCCGCGATCCACAGCCCGGTCGGCCTGCTGCTGCGCCGCAGCGAGCCACGTTCGGCCATTGCCGAGCAGTGCTTTGCCGAGGCGCAGGCACTGTTTCAGGCGGGCTGATCGCTGGTCGCCTGGCGGTATTGGCGCGGCGTAAAGCCGGTCAGTTGCTTGAACTGGCGGCTGAAGGCGCTGTGGTCGGTGTAGCCGCAGCACATGGCCACCTCGGTGATCGGCAATTCTGAATGCAGCAAGCGATGGGCGTGCTCCAGGCGCGCCTTGTGGATCATCTGCCGTGGCGTGAGGTGGAACACCCGTTTGCAATAGCGCTCCAGCTGGGCCACCGAAATGCCCGCGATGCGGGTCAGCTCGCGCATGCTTATCGGCTGGTGAAAGTGCTGGCGGATATATTCGTCCACCGCGGCCAGGCGCTGGTACGCAGGGTGGCTGTCGGCCGCTGACTGCAGGTCGACCGAGATGCCGACCAGGCCAATGATCTCGCCCGCCTGGTTGTACAACGGGCGCTTATGGGTCAGGCACCAGCCTGGCTCACGGCTGCCGTACAGGTGCAGCTCCAGCTGGTCTTCCAGCACCAGGCCCTCCTTCAGCACGCGCCGGTCCTGTTCGGTGTAGCCGGGGCCGAGCTGCGCCGGAAACACTTCGGCGCTGGTCTTGCCCAGCAACGGTTGCAGGCGCTTCAGGCCACAGCGCTGGACCAAGGTGTTGTTGGCCAGCACGTAGCGGGCGGCCGGGTCCTTGATGAAGATCGCAGCGTTGGGGATGGCGTCGAGGATCGGCAGCAGCAGCGAGACACCGGCCAGCAGGGCCTCGAGGGAGGCGGGACGGTGCTGGTCCAGGGATTGGTAGAGGGGTGCCAGGGGGGTGTCGGTCATCTGCTCGATCTCTGTTGGCTTTGTCGGCCCTTTCGCGGGCATGCCCGCTCCCACAGGTACCTCACAATTCCCGAATCCTGTGCTGTACCTGTGGGAGCGGGCGAGCCCGCGAAGAGGCCGGCACTACTCACACATACCTACAGCCCTTATACGGTATGGCCTACAGCCTATTCCCCACCCTTGTGGCTGACCACTGCTTTTTCCCAACTGTGCCGATTTCGTCATGCCCCTTGCAGAAAACCATCAAGAACCGCCGCCCCGATCGGTCCACTCTATGCCCCACGCAAGCCGCCCAAGCCCTACAAGAACGCGGCCCGAAAGCCGCACCTGGTGACATCAGACCTGCCTATCCAATAACCAACAAAAAGGCGAACCCATGTCAGGCAAATTCAAGAAACAGTTATCGCTGCTGGACCTCACCTTCATCGGCCTCGGCGCCATTTTCGGCTCCGGTTGGCTGTTCGCCGCCAGCCACGTTTCGGCCATCGCCGGCCCGGCCGGCATCCTCTCCTGGTTCCTCGGCGGCTTCGCCGTGCTGCTGCTGGGCATCGTGTACTGCGAACTGGGCGCCGCCCTGCCCCGCGCCGGTGGCGTGGTGCGCTACCCGGTGTACTCGCACGGCCCGCTGCTGGGCTACCTGATGGGCTTCATCACCCTGATCGCCTTCTCCAGCCTGATCGCCATCGAGGTGGTCGCTTCGCGCCAATATGCTGCCGCCTGGTTTCCCGAACTGACCATGGCCGGCTCCAGTGACCCCACCGTGCTTGGCTGGCTGGTGCAGTTCGCCTTGCTGGGGCTGTTCTTCTTCCTCAACTACCGCAGCGTGAAAACCTTTGCCAAGGCCAACAACCTGATCAGCGTGTTCAAGTTCATCGTGCCGCTGCTGGTGATCGGCGTGCTGTTCACCTTCTTCAAGCCGCAGAACTTCACCGTGCAAGGCTTTGCCCCCTTCGGTTTGTCTGGCGTGGAGATGGCCGTATCGGCCGGTGGCATCATCTTCGCCTACCTGGGCCTGACACCGATCATTTCGGTGGCCAGCGAAGTGAAGAACCCACAGCGCACCATCCCGATCGCACTGATCCTGTCGGTGCTGCTGTCCACCGCCATCTACGCCTTGCTGCAACTGGCCTTCCTCGGCAGCGTACCCACCGAAATGCTGGCCAACGGCTGGGCCAGCGTAACCAAGGAACTGGCCCTGCCCTACCGTGATATCGCCCTGGCATTGGGGGTGGGTTGGCTGGCCTACCTGGTGGTGGCCGACGCCGTGATCTCGCCCAGTGGCTGCGGCAACATCTACATGAACGCCACCCCACGGGTGATCTATGGCTGGGCGCAAACCGGCACCTTCTTCCGCTACTTCACCCGTATCGACGCCGAGTCCGGCATCCCGCGCCCGGCGCTGTGGCTGACCTTCGCGCTGTCGGTGTTCTGGACCCTGCCCTTCCCGTCGTGGGAGGCGCTGATCAACGTGGTGTCCGCAGCTCTGGTACTGAGCTATGCCGTGGCCCCGGTCAGTGTCGCCGCGCTGCGCCGCAACGCCCCCGAGATGCCGCGCCCGTTCCGGGTGAAGGGCATGGCGGTGCTGGGCCCCCTGTCGTTCATCATCGCCGCACTGATCGTGTACTGGTCGGGCTGGAATACCGTGTCCTGGCTGCTGGCCCTGCAAATCGTGATGTTCGTGCTGTACCTGGTATGCAAACGCTTCGTACCGACCCAGCACCTGTCGCTGGCCCAGCAAGTGCGCAGCTCGGCGTGGCTGATCGGCTTCTACGCGGTGACCATCCTGCTGTCCTGGCTGGGCAGCTTCGGCGGCCTGGGCGTGCTTGGCCACCCATTCGACACGGTGGCGGTGGCCGTCAGTGCGCTGGGCATCTACTACTGGGGTGCCGCTACCGGCGTGCCTGCCCACCTGGTACGCCTGGAAGGCGAGGACGAAAGCGAAGCCAGCCATGAGCCGCTGGCAGGCCAACGCCCGGCCGCACTGGCTGGGTGAAGGCTACTGGCCCTATCGCCGGCAAGCCAGCTCCCACAGGGGCTGCGCTGCCCCTGAGGCGCATGCAATCGCAATACCCCAGAGGCCAATGCAATACCTGTGGGAGCTGGCTTGCCAGCGATGAGGCCCGCACCAGCAGCACATGACCATACAGATCAAACAAGGGACAGGCCCATGAAACAGATTCACGTCATCGACTCCCACACCGGCGGCGAGCCTACCCGCCTAGTGATGCAGGGCTTCCCGCAACTGCATGGCCGCAGCATGGCCGAGCAGCGCGACGAACTGCGCGAGCTGCACGACCCGTGGCGCCGCGCCTGCCTGCTGGAGCCACGCGGCAACGATGTGCTGGTGGGCGCGCTGTACTGCCCGCCAGTGTCTGCCGACGCCACCTGCGGGGTGATCTTCTTCAACAACGCCGGTTACCTGAACATGTGCGGCCACGGCACCATCGGCCTGGTCGCTTCGCTGCAGCACCTGGGCCTGATTGCACCCGGCGTGCACAAGATCGACACCCCGGTCGGCCAGGTCAGCGCCACCTTGCATGAAGACGGCGCCGTCACTGTCGCCAACGTGCCCGCCTACCGCTACCGCCAGCACGTGGCGGTGGACGTGCCCGGGCATGGCGTGGTGCATGGCGACATCGCCTGGGGTGGCAACTGGTTCTTCCTGGTTGCCGAACACGGCCAGCGCATTGAACTGGATAACCGCGAGGCCCTGACCGCGTACACCTGGGCCATGCTCAACGCCCTGCAAGCGCAAGGCATTACCGGCGAGCACGGCGCGCCCATCGACCACGTCGAGCTGTTTGCCGATGACGCCAACGCTGACAGCCGCAACTTCGTGATGTGCCCCGGCAAGGCCTACGACCGCTCGCCCTGCGGCACCGGCACCAGCGCCAAGCTGGCCTGCCTGGCGGCCGACGGCAAGCTGGCCGAGGGCCAGACCTGGGTGCAGGCCAGCATCACCGGCAGCCAGTTCCAGGGCCGCTACCAGCGCGACGGCGAGCGGATTCGCCCGTTCATCACCGGCCGCGCCTACATGACCGCCGACAGCACCCTGCTGATCGACGAACAGGACCCATTCGCCTGGGGCATCTGAGCCCCGGCTTTTGACCCACCCGAATTTCGCCAGGAGTAACTTGCATGAACAACAATATCTTCACCGGCACCATGCCCGCCCTGATGACCCCGTGCACCGCCGAGCGCAAGCCGGACTTCGACGCGCTGGTGCGCAAAGGCCGTGAACTGATCGAGGCCGGCATGAGCGCCGTGGTGTACTGCGGCTCGATGGGCGACTGGCCGCTGCTGACCGAGGCCCAGCGCCAGGAAGGCGTGGCACGCCTGGTGGGCGCCGGCATCCCGACCATCGTCGGCACTGGCGCGGTGAACACCCGCGAGGCGGTGGCGCATGCCGCCCACGCCGCCAAGGTTGGCGCCGCCGGGCTGATGGTCATCCCCCGCGTGCTTAGCCGCGGCGCCTCGCTGATCGCGCAAAAACACCACTTCTCGGCCATTCTCGCCGCGGCACCGAAGCTGCCGGCCGTGATCTACAACAGCCCCTACTACGGCTTTGCCACCCGCGCCGACCTGTTCTTCGAACTGCGCAGCGCATACCCCAACCTGATCGGTTTCAAGGAGTTCGGCGGTGGCGCCGACCTGCGCTACGCCGCAGAACACATCACCTCCAAGGACGACGACGTGACCCTGATGGTCGGCGTCGATACCCAGGTGGTGCATGGCTTCGTCAACTGCAACGCCACCGGTGCCATCACCGGCATCGGCAACGCCCTGCCGCGTGAAGTGCTGCAACTGGTAAACCTGAGCAAGCAGGCGGCCAAGGGCGACGCCCGCGCCCGCCGCCTGGCGCGTGAGCTGGAAGCGGCGTTGGCGGTGCTGTCGTCGTTCGATGAAGGCTGCGACCTGGTGCTGTACTACAAGCATTTGATGGTGCTCAACGGCGATCGCGAGTACAGCCTGCATTTCAACGAGACCGACGCGCTGACCGACGCCCAGCGCAACTATGCCGAGCAGCAGTACGCCCTGTTCCGCACCTGGTACGCCAGCTGGTCGGCCGAGCAGAACCTGGCCTGATCCAGCGGCCCCTGTGGGAGCGGGCATGCCCGCGAAGTAGACGCCGCGGGGTGCATGGCACCGGCTTCGCCGGTGTTCGCGGGCGCGCCCGCTCCCACAGGGTCAGCAGTACACCCTTGCTATTGCATGTGATTTCCCAAGGAGGCTCCATGACCCTGACAGGCAACCTGCTCATCGGCCAGACGCCGGTAACCGGCAGCCGCGAAGCCATCCAGGCGGTCAACCCGGCCACCGGCCAGGCACTGCAACCCGCCTACCTCGGTGGCACCGGCGACCACGTGGCCCAGGCCTGCGCCCTGGCCTGGGCGGCGTTCGATGCCTACCGCGAAACCTCGCTCGAACAACGGGCCCACTTTCTCGAGACCATCGCCGCGCAGATCGAAGCGCTGGGTGATGCCCTGATCGACCGGGCCGTGGCCGAAACCGGCCTGCCCAAGGCGCGCATCCAGGGCGAACGCGGCCGTACCTGCACCCAGCTGCGCACCTTCGCCCGTGTCGTGCGCGCCGGTGAATGGCTGGATGTGCGCATCGACCAAGCCCTGCCCGAACGCCAGCCGCTGCCGCGCAGCGACCTGCGCCAGCGCCAGGTGGCCTTGGGGCCGGTGGCCGTGTTCGGCGCCAGCAACTTCCCCTTGGCCTTCTCGGTGGCCGGCGGTGACACCGCCTCGGCATTGGCTGCAGGCTGCCCGGTCGTGGTCAAGGCCCACAGCGCGCACCCCGGCACCAGCGAACTGGTCGGCCAGGCCCTGGCGCAGGCGGCGCAACAGTGCGGCTTGCCAGAAGGCGTGTTCTCGCTGCTGTACGGCGCCGGCCATGAAGTCGGCATCGCGCTGGTCAGCGACCCGCGCATCCAGGCGGTTGGCTTCACCGGCTCGCGCAGCGGTGGCATGGCGCTGCGCCAGGCTGCCCAGGCACGCCCGCAGCCGATCCCGGTGTATGCCGAAATGAGTTCGATCAACCCGGTGTTCCTGTGCAACGCGGCCCTGCAAGCCCGCGGCGAAGCACTGGCGCAAGGCTTTGTCGCGTCGCTGACCCAGGGCGCCGGCCAGTTCTGCACCAACCCGGGCCTGGTGATCGCCCGCCAAGGCCCGGCCTTGCAGCGTTTCATCAGTGAGGCCAGCCACCACCTGCAACAGGCGGCCGCGCAAACCATGCTCACCCCGGGCATTTTCAGTGCGTACCAGGCCGGCGTCGCGGCCCTGGCGGAAAACGCCAATGCCCAGCCCGTCGCCAGCGGCCAGGGCGGCACCGGCCCTAACCAGTGCCAGGCGCAACTGTTCGTCACTCAGGCCGAGGCCTTCCTTGCCGACCCGGCGTTGCAAGGCGAGGTGTTCGGCGCGGCCTCGTTGCTGGTCGCCTGCAGCAGCGATGAGCAAATGTGCCAGGTTGCCGAGCACTTGGAGGGCCAATTGACCGCCACCCTGCACCTGGCCGAAGCCGACATCGACAGCGCCCGCGCCCTGCTGCCCACCTTGGAACGCAAGGCCGGGCGGCTGTTGGTCAACGGCTGGCCGACCGGGGTCGAGGTGTGTGACGCAATGGTGCATGGCGGCCCGTTCCCGGCCACCACCGATGCGCGCACCACTTCGGTGGGTACAGCGGCGATCCTGCGTTTCCTGCGCCCGGTGTGCTACCAGGACTTCCCCGATGCGCTGCTGCCACAGGCCCTGCAACAGGCCAACCCGCTGCAACTGCGGCGCCTGCTGGACGGTAAACGGGAAGACTGAGCATGCACCAAACCGCTGAAACCGACATCGCCGTGGTGGGCGCCGGCATCGTCGGCGTCGCCTGCGCCCTGCAACTGGCCCGTCAGGGCCGCCGGGTCACCCTACTCGACCGCCAGGCGCCCGGCCATGGCGCCTCGTTCGGCAATGCCGGGCACCTGGCGACCGAGCAAGTGTTCCCGATTGCCGACCTGTCGATCCTCAAGCGCCTGCCACGCATGCTGCTCGACCCCATGGGCCCGCTGCGGCTGGACTGGAAGTACCTGCCCAAGGCCATGCCGTGGTTCACCCGGCTGCTGCTTAACCTGCGCCCGGCGCCGTTCCAGCGCAGCGTGGCCGGCATTCGCCGGTTGAACGAAGCCAGCCTGGGTGCCTGGCAACAGCTGCTGGGCTCGATCGGGCGCAGCGAGCTGTTCCACGCAGCGGGCTCGCTGCTGGTGTTCGAGCGCCCCGAATCACGGCAGGCGCTGGCGGCGTTGCAGGGTCGCCTGCAACAGCAGGCCGTGCCCGTGGATTACTGGTCGGCACACGCCGTACGCGCAGCCGCGCCCCAGCTGAGCGAGTCGTTGCTTGGCGGGTTGTTTTTCCCCAGGACCGGGCATTTCATCGACCCCTACCGGGTGGTCTGCGCGTTGTTCGAGGCGGCCAAGGCCAGCGGCGTGCGCTTTGTGCAAGCGCAGGTAGAGGGTGGCCACCTGCACAGCGGCGGGGTCAGCCTGGCCAGCGCCCAGGGCACGTTCAACGCCCGCCAGGTGCTGCTCAGTTGCGGTGCGCATTCGGCACGGCTCACCGCTGCCCTGACCGGCAAACGGGTGCCGCTGGACACCGAGCGTGGCTACCACCTGATGCTGCCTGGCGAACACCAGCGCCTGCCCTTTGCGGTCACTTCGCTGGAGCGCAAGTTCATCATGACCCCCATGGCCGATGGCCTGCGCCTGGCGGGCACGGTGGAGTTCGCCGGGCTGGAGGCGCCGCCGAGCATGCAGCGGGCGTGGCAGTTGCACCGCTTGAGCAAAGGCTTGTTTCAGCAGGAGCTGAGTGTTGAAGGCGCCACGCCGTGGATGGGCTTTCGGCCTTCGCTGCCCGATTCACTGCCGGTGATCGACCGTGTGTGTGACGGGCGGGTGCTGTTGGCGTTCGGGCACCAACACCTGGGGTTGACCCAGGCGGCGGTCACGGCGCAATGGGTGGGGCGTTTGGCCGAGCGGGCTGGCGGGGCCGAGCTGGCGGCTTACCGGCTGGGCCGTTTTGGGAGATTCTAGGGGCTTGCCGATGGCATCACTCGGCGCGGCATCTTCAGGGTTTGGGAGATCGAGCGCCGCCCGCGCGGCGCATCGCGAGCTGGCGCTCGCTCCTACGTTTGTTTCTGGCCAATTATGCCTGTGGGTGTTGCGCGCGAACGCCTTGGTGTATGGCGCGATATCGCGTCGTACGAAAAGGCGGTCGCGTGCGCCTGACACAGGATGGACTGGCCCGAAACAAACGTAGGAGCGAGCGCCAGCTCGCGATGCGCCGCGCGGGCGGCGCTCGATATCAGCGATAACGCTCAAGCCAGTGCGCATAAGGCGCTGGCAAGGTCCAGGAGGCTTTTTCCACCCCCAGCTCCTTGGCCGCAAAGTAGGCCCAGTGCGGGTCGGCCAGGTGCGCGCGGCCTACCGACACCAGGTCCAGCTGGTTGGCCTGCAATGCCGCTTCGGCCAGCTGCGGGGTACCGAAACCCCACGCCGACGTCACCGGCAGCTTGGCTTCACGGCGCACACGCTCGGCAATCGGCCCCATGAACGCCGGGCCCCATGGGATGTTGGTATCAGGGATGGTAAAGCCGACACTCACGCTCAGCAGGTCCAGGCCGCCAGCCTTGAACCGCCGCGCCAACTCGATCGACTCTTCCAGGGTCTGCTCATCACGGCCGTCGTATTCCAACACGCCAAAACGCGCCGTCAGCGGCAGGTTTTCTGGCCACACTTCACGTACTGCAGCCAGGGTTTCCAGCAGGAAGCGGCTGCGGTTGTCGAAACTGCCACCGTAGGCATCGGTACGCTTGTTGGAATGCTCGGAGAAGAAGCTCTGCCCCAGGTAGCCGTGGGCAAAGTGCAGCTCGATCCACTCGAAGCCGGCATCGCGTGCACGGCGGGCGGCATCGACGAAGTCCTGCTTGACCCGGGCGATGTCGTCCAGAGTCATGGCACGCGGCACTTTTGGCAGGTGTGCACCAAAGGCAATGGCCGACGGGGCAATGGTTTCCCAGCCGCGGGCATCGTCGGCGGCAATATGGTCGTCACCTTCCCAGGGCCGGTTGGCGCTGGCCTTGCGCCCGGCGTGGGCGATCTGGATGCCCGGTACCGAACCTGCTGCCTTGATCGCCTGTACCACCGGTACGAACGCCTGGGCATGGGCGTCGCTCCAGATGCCGGCGCAACCGGGGGTAATGCGCCCCTCCGGTGCCACCGCCGTGGCTTCGACCACCAGCAAGCCGGCACCGCCACGGGCCATGCCGGCCAGGTGCACATGGTGCCAGTCGTTGATCATGCCGTCCTCGGCCATGTACTGGCACATCGGCGGAATGGCGATGCGGTTGCGCAGGGTGACGTCCTTGAGGGTGTAAGGTTGGAACAACGCGGACATGGGAAACTCCCGGGCTATATGGATACGATTGTTCGATCATAATCGAACTATGGCAATAATGGAAACCCCCGGTATCATGTGCAGCATGCGAGCCTATAAACATCCCAACCCTGAAGACCTGGTGCTGGAGCGCCTGCTGTACGCCCTGAGCGACCCCGTGCGCATGGGCATCGTGCGCCAGCTGGCCGGTGTGGCCGAAGCCACGTGCGGCGAACTGGACGGCGGCCGGCCCAAGTCGAGCATGTCCCACCACTTTCGCGTCTTGCGTGATGCAGGGTTGGTGCATACCCGCAATGTGGGCACAACCCATATGAATTCGCTGCGCAGCGAAATGCTGGAGGCCCGCTTCCCGGGGTTGCTGGCGTGCATTCTGCGCCAGCAGTAATACCTGCCCTGCGCCGCAAACAGCCCCAAACAGGCAACAAAAAAGCCACGAGGTCACCCCCGTGGCTTTCGGTCACAACCTGGCGGCCAATTACAGCGCCATGTCGTTCTCTGGCTTGCTTTCAACCGGTTGGCTTGGCGCAACGGTGGTACCGACGCTGGCGTCGATCACCGGTGGCTTCTCCAGTTGCAGTACTTCAGCGGTGTAGTTCCACTCTTTCTGGGTGGCCGCTGCCGAATCATTGAGCTTGGTGCCATAGCTCGGAACGATCTGCTTGATCTTGGCCTGCCACTCTGGGGTAGCGACCTTCTCCTTGAACACGGTTTCCAGCACGTTGAGCATGATCGGCGCAGCGGTCGAAGCACCTGGCGAGGCACCCAGCAGGCCTGCGATGGTGCGGTCTTCGGAGGCCACCACTTCGGTACCCAGCTTCAGCACACCGCCCTTCTCGGCATCACGCTTGATGATCTGCACGCGCTGGCCGGCCTGCCACAGTTTCCAGTCTTCCTTCTTGGCGTTCGGGAAGTAGGTGCGCAGGGCTTCGAAGCGGTCGTCGTCAGACAGCATCAGCTGGCCAGCGAGGTACTCCACCAGCGGGTACTGCTCGATACCGACCTTGGTCATCGGCCACACGTTGTGGGGGGTGGTGGTGCTCAGCAGGTCCAGGTACGAACCGTTCTTCAGGAACTTGGTCGAGAAGGTGGCGAACGGGCCAAACAGGACCACGCGCTTGCCGTCCAGCACGCGGGTGTCCAGGTGCGGTACCGACATGGGTGGCGCGCCGGTCGAAGCAATACCGTAGGCCTTGGCCATGTGCTGCATGGCCACGGTCGGGTTCTCGGTGACCAGGAACGAGCCACCCACCGGGAAGCCTGCGTATTCCTTGGCTTCAGGAATGCCCGACTTCTGCAGCAGCTTCAGGGCACCACCGCCGGCACCGATGAACAGGAACTTGGCGTCGGTGGCCGACTCGGTACCGTCCTTCAGGTTCTTGTACTCGACGTGCCAGGAGCCATCCTTGTTGCGGGTGATGTCCTGCACTTCGCTGGACAGCTTCAGGTCGAAGCCTTTCTGGGTTTGCAGGTGGCCAACGAACTGGCGGGTGATCTCGCCGAAGTTCACGTCGGTGCCGATTGGCGTCCAGGTCACGGCCAGCTTCTGGCTAGGGTCGCGGCCTTCCATCATCAGCGGGACCCACTTGGCGATCTGCGCGTGGTCCTCGGAGTACTGCATCGGGCGGAACAGCGGGCTGGCCTGCAGCGCGTCGTAACGCTTCTTCAGGAACTTGATGTTGTCATCGCCCCAGACGAAGCTCATGTGCGGGGTGGTGTTGATGAACGAATGCGGGTTCTTCAGCACGCCCTGGCGGACCTGCCACGACCAGAACTGACGGGAAATCTGGAAGGCCTCGTTGATTTCGATGGCCTTGGAGATATTGATGTTGCCGTCTTTGTCTTCCGGGGTGTAGTTCAGCTCGGCCAGCGCCGAGTGGCCGGTACCGGCGTTGTTCCAGCCGTTGGAGCTTTCTTCGGCCACGCCGTCCAGGCGCTCGACCATTTCCATCGACCAGCTTGGCTCCAGCTCGTGCAGCCACACGGCCAGGGTGGAGCTCATGATGCCGCCGCCGACCAGCAGTACGTCGACTTTCTTGGTTTCTGCGGCGTGCGCTTGCATGCAGCTTGCAGCGACAGCCAGACCCAGCAAGGTCTTGCCAGCTTTCTTGAACATTGATCAATTCCAGTCATAAGAACAGAGGGAGGGCCTGTGGCTGGCCCAAGTAAAGCGTGTTCTTCAGCGCAGGCTTGTTATTGATCATTGTTCAGCAGCTAGAGAACGAGAAAACGACCCTGCCTTTGTCGAATTGACTGACTTGGCTGAATCGTTTTGCCGATTGTACTTGAAATGCCTGCACAAACAAATTGCAGCCCTTTACGTCAAGGCGGCAGGTTGTCCCATGGCGCGCAGGCAAAACATCTTGCCGATTGCAGTATTGCGCCGACAGCCCTACTATTGCGATCATTTCTCATTCGCACCCTTTCGCGCTCGCGCCGGATGCCGCCGTGGTTTCGATACCCGAGTTGAATCACCCGCTTCATCGCCTGTACCACAGCCATTCGCGCTGGCTGCTCGGCTTTTTGTACCGCCGGCTGGGTTGCCGCTGCGATGCCGCCGACCTGGTTCAGGACACCTTCGTGCGGATGCTCAAACGCCCGCTGCCGCAGGGTGGCGAGCGTGGCCAGCGCTCGTACCTGGCGACCATCGCCCGCGGCCTGTGCGTGGACCACTGGCGCCGGCAGAAGCTGGAGCACGCCTGGTTACAGTACCTGGCCCTGCAGCCCGAGGCCGTGCAGCCCTCCCCCGAACAACGCGCGATCATCGTCGAAACCCTGCACGAGGTGGATGCCATGCTGCTGCGCTTGCCGGGCAAGGTGCGCCAGGCGTTCCTGCTGGCGCAGATAGACGGCCTGGCCTACCGCGACATTGCCGCCCACCTGGGCGTGAGCGAACGCATGATCAAGAAGTACCTGGCCCAGGCGTTTCTGCACTGCGCCATTCTGGAAGCCGAACTTGACGGCTTGCTGGTGGAGTAACGCCATGACCGCACCCGCCCACACGCTCAGCCACACCAGCCTGCAGCAGGCCGCCCACTGGTACGTGCAATTGCAGGACGAACATGCCACCCCTCAGTTGCACCAGCAATGGCTGCACTGGCTGCAGCAGCACAGCGACCATCAGGCGGCCTGGCACTATGTGCAGCGGGTGGGCCAGCGCTTTGCCCCACTGCAGGGCGAAGGGGTGGCGGCCAGCCAGGCATTGCGCCAGCAGGACGCGCGCCGCTTCAGCCGGCGCAGCGGGCTCAAGTCGCTGCTGGTGCTGGGCGCGGGCTCGCTGCTGGGCTGGCGGGCCTGGCAAGGCGCACCCCTGGCGGGTTGGGGGGCAGACCTGGCCACTGGTATCGGTGAAATCCGCGAAACCCGCCTGGCCGATGGCAGCCAACTGTGGCTGGCCGCACAAAGTGCCGTGGATTTGCAGTTCACCCCGCGCAGCCGGGTGTTGGCGCTGCGCTTCGGCGAACTGCTGGTGGAAACGGCCCACGACCCACGCCGGCCGTTCTTCGTCGACACCGCGCAAGGGCGCATGCACGCCCTGGGTACGCGCTTTGCCGTGTGCCAGCAGGGCGAAAACACCCGGCTGGCCGTGTACGCCGGCGCCGTGGAGGTGTGCACCGCGCTTGGCGGCGAACGCCGCACTGTGCAGGCCGGGCAGCAGTTGGCGTTCAATGCGCGGGCCGTGGGCGCTACCCGCGCGGCGCAAAGCGCAGGCGAGTCGTGGGTTCAGCACAGGCTGAACGCCGAAGGCATGCCCTTGGCGCATTTGCTGCAAACCCTTGGGCGCTACCGCCATGGGCACCTGGGCTGGCACCCGGAGGTGGCGACGTTGTCGGTGATGGGGGCGTTTCCGCTCAACGATACCGACCGGGCGCTGGAATTGCTGCAAGCGGCACTGCCGGTGCGGGTGCAGCGGCTGACGCCGTGGTGGGTCACAGTCGAGCCGGCTTGATACCTGAACACCTTTGAACCCAGCGCCTTGCATCGCGCTGGATTCTTCGCGGGCATGCCCGCTCCCACAGAGACAGCGTGAACGCGAAGCCGGCGCAGTACCTGTGGGAGCGGGCGAGCCCGCGAAGCAGGCGACGCGATGTTCATCAGTTATGAAAATTAATGCCAAGCCAGTTCCCTTTTTCCAATCGCGTTCGGTTAACCCGGCATAGCCCGTCCAACTCACCTTACCGACTCCAGAGACCCGCATGCCGACGCCCTTCCAACCCATGCTTCGCCTGGCGCTTGCCGCGCCCCTTTCGCTGTGTGCCGCCGCACCGCTGATGTTGCCGGCCAACCTGGCCCATGCCGAACAGCCCGCCGAAACCCGCTTCGATATCGCCCCCGGCTCGCTCGCCAGCGCCCTCAACCAGTTCAGCAGCCAGGCCGGCATCTACCTGGCCGGCAGCAACGAGCTGGCCGCCGGCAAGCTCAGCCAAGGCCTGCAAGGCCGCTACAGCGTGGCCCAGGGCCTGGCCCGCCTGCTACAGGGCAGTGGCTTGCAAGCGGTTGCACAAGGCAACGCCGGCTATGTGCTGCAACCGCTGGCCGAGGGCAACGCCCTGCAACTGGACGCTACCGCGATCAATGCAGCCACCCTGCTGGTCAGCAACGGCCAGAGCGACACGGGTTACCGTGCGGTCGCCAGCAGCACGGCCAGCAAGACCAGCAGCGCCCTGGCCGATACCCCCCGCTCTGTCTCGGTGGTGACCCGCCAGCGCCTGGACGACCAGCAGTCACAAACCCTCACCGAAGTGCTGGGCTATGTGCCGGGCATTTTCTCGCCGCCCTTCGCCGGCGGCGATGGCCAGGCCGGCGACCTGTTCTTCATCCGCGGCTTCAACGCTACCGATTACGGTTATGGCCTGCTGCGCGACGGCCTGCGGGTACAGGGCAACCGCTACGACACCAGCAGCGAACCCTATGGCCTGGAGCGGGTGGAAGTGTTCCGCGGGCCGACTTCGATCCTGTACGGTGAAAACGCCCCCGGCGGCGTGGTCAACCTGGTCAGCAAGCAGCCCACCGCCGAGCCCCGCGGGGAAGTGCAACTGAGCTACGGCTCGCACAACCGCCGCCAGCTGGGCGTGGACATTTCCGGGCCATTGACCGATGCGGGCAATGTACTGGGCCGCCTGGTGATGCTGGGCCGCAACGCCGATACCCAGGTCGACCACCAGCCCGACGACCGCCTGTACCTTGCCCCTTCGCTGACGCTGAATTTCGATGATGACAACAGCCTGACCGTGCTGGCCACCTATCAGCGCGACCGCACCCTGATGGAGCTGGGCTTCCCCGCCGCCGGTACCCTGCTGCACAACCCCAACGGCAAGATCGACAAGGACCAGTTGTCCGGCAACCCGGACTGGGACAACTTCGAGCGGGAAACCTGGAGCCTGGGGTACGCGTTCAGCCACCGCTTCAACGACACCTGGCAGTTCCGCCAGAACTCGCGCTACCTGCAGTCGCGCATCGACCGCCAGGAAATGTGGCCAGGCAACCTGAACGACAACGGCTTCGGCAGTACCCTCGGCAACACAGCCTACGACCGCTATAACAAGTCCATTGCCTACTCGCTGGACAACCAGTTCGAAGGCCACTTCACCCCCGGCGCCTTCGACCACACCGTGCTGGCAGGGCTGAGCCTGGACCGCACCTCATTCAACCAGGACTGGAATGCCGGCAACGGCGGCACCATCAACGTATTCGCGCCGGTCTGGAACGGCAAGCCGAGTACGCCGACGCCTGTGCAGAACGCCCTGCTGGAACAGACCATGTACGGCCTCTATAGCCAGCTGCAAACCAAGGTCGACCGGTGGGTGCTGCTGCTGGGCGGGCGCCTGGACCGGGTCAACAGCCAGTACCGCAACAAGGCAGGCACCCTCAACGCCGCGGCCGACATGAACAGCTGGGACAGCAAGTTCACCTGGCAAACCGGCGTGATGTACCAGTTCGACAATGGCCTGTCACCGTACGCCAGCTATGCCACCGCCTTCGCCCCGACCCAGCAGACCGAAAGCAGAAGCGGCCCACTCGACCCCACCACCAGCGAGCAGTACGAACTCGGCATCAAGTACGAACCCAAGGGCTGGAACACCGCCGTTACCGCATCGGTGTTCGACCTGCGCAAAAAGGACGATGTGCTCTACGACGCGGCCGTGGGTGACTACCGTCAGATCGGCGCCAGCCGCGCCAAAGGTGTGGAGCTTGAACTGAACAGCGACCTCAGCGAGCACGTCAACCTGACGGCCGCCTACACCTACACCGATTCGCGCATTACCAAGGACGTGGCTGGGTCGTTGTACGAAGACCACCAGATGACCGGCGTGCCGCGCAACCAGGCATCGGTATGGGGCACCTACCGCTGGCGTGACGGGCTGCTCAAGGGCCTGCAGCTTGGCGGCGGCGTGCGCCACTTCGACAGCACCTTCGCCTACACCCCGGCCAGCCTGTACGGCACGCTGGATACGGGTGACGTAACCTTGGTGGACGCCAAGGTAGGCTACGAGATAGACGACAACTGGTCGGTAGAGGTGAACGCGCGCAACCTGTTCGACAAAGAATACGTGGCAGGCTGCAATAACGCCGGGCGCTGCTACTGGGGTGAAGAGCGCACCTTGCTCGGCACCGTTTCGCTGCGCTGGTAACCCTTGCCCGGACAACAAAAACCCCCGGCCATTTGCATGACCGGGGGCATTGGATCACGCCGCAAGGGGCGCGATCAGGGTACCGCCAAGATTACTGCTGCTGAGGCAGTTTGTCGATCGGGCCGCAGCCACCGATGATCTTGGAGATGGAAACCGAAGGGTGGAACAGGTAGTCGTAGGTGCAGTTTTTCGGTTGGTTGTAAACCTGGCCAGTGCAACCCGACAGCAGGGCAACACCCGAAACGACAGCAACGGCTACAGTGGCCTTGAACAGCTTTTTCATTACTAAGTCCTTTAAATGAAACATTTGCGGCCATCGTCTGATGGCGGCGGGATGATACAGAAACTGAGCATTGGATCCAAGTCGCAGGGTCTTAAATGCTCAGCCCTTCCCTATCAATCGGTTTCCAGCTGGTACGCCTTGCTCACGAACACTGCCGCGAACAGGCTCTTGCCTTCCTTGAAGGTGTAGGTTTCCTCGAACTGGCCGTCTTCGACCAGCTTCTGCCCGATGGCACATTCGGAGTCGCTGTGGTTCTTCGCCTTCGCGCCGAAATCACTGCTCCACGATGACAGCCCCACGTCCTGGCAGAATGCCGCGAACTTGGCCTTGGGAACCCGCTGCTGGTAATCGTTGAACGCCTGCTTGAGCGGCTTGAAGCCGCTGTAGCTCAAGGTGTAGTTCTCGACCTTGGCCTTGCGGGCAAAGCCGCTCACCGCCTCCGCCAGCACCGCCTGGCCGGAATACGCGCTGTAGGCGCCGATCACCATGGCACTCAGGGCGCTCTTGAGCTGGGTTTCAACATCGTCCAGCTCCGGCAGCGACTGGAACTCGGCCTTGCGCACGATCTCACCGACCTTGGAGCCGTCGTTGCGGTGGGTAACCACGAACGTCATCGAGCCTTCACCGTCGCTGGAGCGCTTGATGGTGAAGTCCAGGTCGACCGTGGTACCAAAGTCGCCGGTACTGCTGACCAGGAAGGCACCGGTCACCGGCTGGCGCACGGCCATGTTGCCCCCCCAGTTGAAACTCGACGGGGCGGCGCGCCCGTTGGCGAGCAGCTCGGCCCGTGGCTGGATCTCGTCGCTGACATCGGCCACCAATACCACCTCGGCGCCCTTGGTGGCCACGAACGGGTTGCCCATCTGCATGCCCAGCAACTGCACATGGATGCTGCCGTCCTTGCTGTCCCCGTCGTGGGCCAGCTTCAGCGCATCTGCCTTCAGGTACACGCCGGCCACATCACGGCTGGCGTTGAGCTGGTACTTGGCCCAACCGGCCAGGCCTTCCTCAGCCGAACTGCCCTGCACCGACTCCATCAGGCCTGACAGGCCGCGCATGAACTGCTGAGCCCCGTTGGTCTGTGCGGCGGCCACGCGGATCTCCGGGTCGGCCACGGTCAGGTTGCCGGAAAACGCCGAGTAGGAAATGTCGCCCTCGGACAAGACGTCTTCCAGGAAGTAGCGCTCCTTGAAGTCGTCGTAGTAGGCCATCGCAGCCTTCTTGCCCGAGCTGGAAAGCAGGGCATAGCCACCGCCGAGCACCAGCACCGCTGCGGCCACACCGCCCATCAGCAGCTGCTTCTTGTTCATCTGTTTGATCATGGTGTTTGCCTCACTGGACCATGGCGGAAGCGTTGTTCCAGTCGTTCACGTACTGTTGGGAGACCTCGGGGGTCCAGCTGAAATCGATGCCGGCGTTGGGGAATTCCTTGGCCAGTACGGCACCGAACGATACGCGGTCGGCACAGTGTTCCTGCTTGCAGGCCTCTGGCTCGCCGGCGCTGTAGGCGCGGTAGGTGGGCACCGCGCGGCCGTCGTCCAGCGGGTAGTACGGCGTGGCGTTGGCCACTTGGGTTACGTACCAGCCCTCGCCGTATTCCTCGTCCGCGACCAGGCGGCCTTTGCTCGGGAAGTCGATGCTGTAGAAGTCGCCCTGCTTGCCGGTTACATGCACCATCATCGTCGCCACAGTGGCCGAGGTCGCCGGGTTCTGCTGCTCCAGTGGCGACGCGAAGCGCACCTTGATGCCGGCCATCTGCGCCAGCGCCTCGGTTTCACGCCCCTTGAACTCGCTCATGCCGTCCTGCAGCTGCTGGTAGCGCTCCAGCACACGGGTGTGCACGCGCGCCAGTTCCTGCTGGCGCTGGCGCAGCTCGCGCTGGCGCTGCTGCTCACGCTGTACCGCCCAGTTGGCACCGTCGCGCACATCGAAGAACAGGCCTTGGCGGTTGATGCCGATGCGGTTGCGGGTGATCTTCTGCGCGTCATTGCCCCAAAGGCTGTTGGTGATGGCCGAGATGTCCTTGACGATCAACAGGGTGGCCACATCGGTGGTGGACGGCGAGGCGGTCTTGACCAGGTCGAAGATCTCCAGCGCGGCCTCCTTGTACTTGGCCGGGTCCAGGGCAAATGATTCGTCCGGGGTGACCGCCACGTAGTACGGGTCGCTGCCGAACGGGCGCAATACGCCATAGCTGGAACGGCTGAAGGTCAGGTACACCTTCATCTGCCGGCCGGGGATCTCACCCACCAGGAATGCGGCCTGGTCTGCGTCGGCAGTCAGGTAGGAAACCGCCTTGTCCTTCACTGCGGCCTCCAGGCGCTTGGTGAAGATCAGGCCACTGGGGTGGGCATAGACCTTGTCCCAGTTATCGCCACGATAGGTACCCACCGCTTTCCAGCTGATTCTGTCGAAGCTGCCTTGGCCAAAGCCGGATGCCGGGCACGGCATGGCAGGGGTGGTGCCGAACGACAGGGTGTCGCCTGCACCGATGATCGATTTGCTCAGTACCCATTTGCAGCCGGCGCCGTCGGTTACCTGCATCAGGTTGGGGTTTGCCAGGACCACCGGGCGGCCAAAGTCCGAGCTCGGGGCTGCGGCCACTGCTGGGGCTGGGGCCGCCGCGGGTGGTGCAGCAGGGGCTTGGGCGGGCGCAGCAGGCGCTGGTTCTGCGGCTACGGCGGGCGCCGGTGCCGGTTGTGCCGGCGCGGGGGCGGGTTCGGCGGCTGCCGGCGCCGCTGCCGTGGCAGGTGCCGGGGTCGGGGCAGCTGCCTGCTCCGCTGCCGGTTCCGGTACCGGTTGCGGTGCAGCAGGCGCCGGGGCGGCAACGGCAGGTGCAGCAGCCAGTGTCACCAGCCCCAGGTTGCTGGCATTGCCCGAGCCGCTGGCGTAAAGCTTGCCGTTGCCATCGACCGCCTTCCAACTCACCTTGGCGGTCGAGCAGTCCTTGGCAAACACGAACGGCAGCTTGCTCAGCAGGCCCGTCAGCAGCTCCTGGTTATCCCAGGCTGGGCGGCTGATGGTCAGGTCGACCTGGGGTTTGCACCAGGTGCTGGCATCGCCAGGCACTTCGACCTTGATGTTGTCTTTCTTGGAATAGGCCAGCTCATGGGCGAACGCTTGCGGTACCAGACCACAAGCGCCGATCACAGCCAGCGCGAGCGCGTGCTTTTTCATGGAGTCCTCAGATCAGTTCCCAGGTGCCGTTGGCTTGTTTGCAGAAGGTGTTCTGCTCTTGTTCGGTCTTGCCGTTTTGCGCCTTCAGGCTGACGGTGACCGGGCGGCAGGCCGCTTCGGCGGCAACGGTCTGGGTGGGCAGCGACTGCAGCGAGTCCAGGTCGAAGGCCTGGGTTTCCTTGCTGGCGGCAACGTCCAATTCGTCCAGGTTTACCGCCGGGGTCACGCGCTTGGCCACGGCCTGCGCCTTGGGCTCCACGTAGTCCTTGTGCACATAGCCCACGGTCACCCCCTTGCGCCCGACCAGGATCCAGTCGCCGGTGGCGCCCACTGCGGTGAACTCGGTGTGGTTCTTCAGGCTGCCGACCTTCTCGCCAGAGGCGTTCGGCGCGGCGCGTACGTTCAGGTTGTCGCTGGTGGTCACATACGGTTCGTTGATCAGCTTCATCGACGGCACGGCCTGGATCTTGGGCGCGCGCTTGACCTCGACCTGCTTGGTCTTGGTGTATTCCTTGCCTGGCACGATCTGCGCGCTGGCACCAGAGTGGTCGGACTTCCAGGTCACGGGCTGGGCGCTGGCCGTAGCCTGTTGCTGGCTCAGTACTTCCTGGGTGCGCAGCGCCAGGGCCTGCTGGTCCTTCTCATCGAGCATATTGCCGATGCGGTTGCCGACGTAGGCGCCAATACCGCCCGCGATCAGCGCGGCGGCAATCTTGCCGTTGCCACTGCCCAAGGTCGAACCGATGGCAACGCCAGCCAGGCCACCGATCACCGTGCCCGCTTGCTCTTTGCTGATCCCGAGCTGTGCACAGGCCGTGGTAGAAGCGATGGCGACCGCCAGAAGGGACGCGACGAATTTCTTACGCAAGTGGAGCACTCCATTGTCGATGGGGCGCACAGCCGCGTACCGCAGCCAATGGCAGGCGGCGGCAGGCGAAGGTGTGCGGGGATTTGAGAGGGGGCGCGGCACTGGTCGCGAGCGGCAATTCAGCCGCCCGGCGCGGGGCAAAAAGGAAGACCAGTACGGCGCGAAGCATCCAACGAATCCATGTCAGAAAAGGTCACCGCCCAGCGCGCGTAATCATTACGGCGTTTGGCCTGGGCGTGAGTGGTGTAGTAGAGGGCCGCATTGTAGCCCAAGGTGCTATTGGCAGTTCAAGACAAAATGTTGCGGTCCTCAGCGTCGGCAGGACCGGCCCCTTCGCGGGCACGCCCGCTCCCACAGGTTTCCAGGTGCAGCACCGTCCCCTGTGGGAGCGGGCGTGCCCGCGAAGGCGCCAGCCCGGCAAACACGATTCCAGGGCAATAAAAACACTGCCCACCGACAACATCACAGAACCATTTTGCCTATGGCTGCCCTGACCCAAACCACCAAAACGACGAAGCCCCCGAAAACTTCAACGTTTTCGGGGGCTTCGGCTACTTCGCGTATGGCGGAGAGATAGTCCGTCATTTTAGTGTTTCTAGAAATCCATAGATGTTTAATTATTTCTATTAAAACGCTATAAAAACATACAGTTGACGCAGATATTTTCTTTTGTGGTCCAGGCGTGACTATGGGAAGCCAGGGGCCAAGGTATGGGCTGGAGTATGGGCTGGCATTCATTTAGATTGAGTCATCATCCTTTCAAATAGGAAGTGAGTGATGGCATCTCTGACGACGAAAACGGTAGAAAAAATAGTCAGATCGGGGCTCCCTGGAATGACCAACGATGGTGACGGCCTCTACTTGAAACTTGGCCGTACCGGTGGCGCAAGCTGGATTTTCCGCTACAAGCTTGCTGGCAAGAGCCGAGACATGGGACTGGGCAGGCACCCCGAAGTAAATCTTGCGGTCGCTCGTGAGAAAGCAGCAGAAGCCAGAAAACTGAGCAAGTCAGGCGTCGATCCGCTTACCAGCCGAAACGAGGAGATGGAACGGCAACGGCTGGAAAAAGAAGCTGAACGTTTAGCTCAGGATGCAGCCAGGGCCAAAGCAATCACTTTCAAAGAGGTTGCTCTCGACTACATTACTGCCCACAGGGCAGGCTGGAAAAATGCCAAGCATGCCCAGCAGTGGGAGAACACTCTGGGTACTTATGCGTTCAAGGTCATAGGCGATCTTCCGACGCAGGAAATAGGCATTGAGCATGTGCTGAAAATCCTCAAGCCGATTTGGACAGTAATACCCGAATCCGCCAGCCGTTTGCGAAACCGTATCGAACTGGTCCTCGATGCAGCAAAGGCCAGAGGGCTGCGTGATGGAGAAAACCCCGCTCGATGGCGTGGACACCTGGACAAACTGCTACCACCTCGCGCAAAAGTGCGTGCTGTGAAACATCACGCAGCAATGTCGTGGACAGAGCTTCCCGCCTTCATGGCGCCCCTTGAGCAAGCAAATGATCTGAGCTCTAAAGCATTGCGCTTTACCATCCTGACGGCCTGCCGCACCAGTGAGGTGCTTGAATCAACGTGGGCAGAGATTGATGTCGCAGCAAGGGTATGGACCATTCCTGCGCCGAGGATGAAAGCAGGGAAGGAACACCGAGTGCCTCTATCAAAAGCGGCATTGGATTTACTCGCAGGGCTTCCTCGCGTGGAAGGAAACAATTACCTATTTGCAGGGGCTCGCAAAAAGCGCCCTCTAAGCAATATGGCAATGTTGATGGCATTGCGTCGGATGAAGCGGAACGATCTCACGACGCATGGATTCCGTTCGACTTTCAGGGATTGGGCGAGTGAAGTTACTCACTATCCTCGAGAGGTCTGTGAACAGGCGCTCGCGCACACCGTAGAGAATGCGGTAGAGGCGGCTTATCGACGTGGTGATCTTTTTGAAAAGCGGCGAATACTGATGGAAGATTGGGCGCGATATGCCACAGGGCATGCGGTAGCAAATACTGTTGCATGAGAAGCGAGATGTTCACGCCATCCTCTCACCTCGTTTATCGAGTGGAGGATGGCGACAGCGGCGACAGTGGCGACAACCCACGTATTACCTGGCCTGCAGCGTGGCGACAGAGGTGGCGACTGTCGCCGTTGCAAGTCTCGCTCTTGGGGCTTTTTCGGCCAAGCCCACGCGAGCGGGAAGGCTCCGCATTCCCACCTGCGTGGGCTCACATTAAAAACCGACGAATGACCACCCGGCCATGGAGAACCACCGGGTTCCAAGGTCTTCCAGCATTACCGATTGGCGCAAGAGCCGCCCCCAAAATACGGTTGACCGCGAGCAGAACGAGCGCTAAACCAAAAGGGTATACGGATTTAATGGTTGATGGGGCACCTTCACCCCATCAATCTGATACCACCCTCAGATGGTTGATAGATCGACTCCGTAGTTGAGTTCCTCTGCGAAGTCCGGCAGTCCGTAACCGATGGT